>CANNCS010000054.1 GCA_947503115.1 uncultured Marivita sp. | reverse complement strand
TCCGTGTTCAGAATCCATCTCGCCGGTCGGCACCACCCCTAAAATTGGCGAAATGCGCCCTGTGTCGTGTAGTGTGGGCCCCGGACGCAGACTTTTTTCACGCTGATGGTAATGAAGGCACCGCGAGTCGTTTTCGCATCAACACCATTCGTGTACGAAATCTCTTGGCTCTGCACGCTGTGCACAGCCCGAACCGGGTACGGTCGGCGCTGCGGTGCGGTGCCTCCTTTACAAAATTCATGAGCCTGTATCTGTTGATCGACGCCATGCAGAAACGGGTCAGCTTTCCCACGGCACGCGCTTATGCCTATGGGATAGCGCAGATCCCGCTGTTTCTATTTTTGCCGATCCCGAACTTCGAACAGTGGTATGTCGATCTGCAAGAACGGATGTACGGAAATCGCTACAAGTCCTGACCGGCATACCAACAGGTCAGCTTTTCCAAATCTCGCGCACCAGCATATCGGCGCCGCGACTCGAGTCGAACCCGCTTACCACACGAGCGCGCCCAGCCTGCGCCAAGGACAAGGCCATATCGGGATCCTCGGCCAGACGCGTCAAGGCGTCCGCCAAGGCTTCTGGATTTTGCGGAGGGACCAACAGCCCGTCGTGGCCGTCCGTTATCAATTCGGGGACACCCCCGGCAGCGGTACCCACGGTCGGCACCTCGCAGCTCATCGCTTCCATGTAAGCGACGCCAAGAGGCTCTGACCAACTGGCTAACACAAACACATGTGCTGCCATCAGTTTGTCGCGCACCGCGTCTGCACTGATCGCACCCAGCAAGGTGACATGGTCTTCAAGCCCAAGTTCCAAAATGCGCTTTTGCAGTTCCGCGCGAAACCCCGATCCACCTGCATCGTCTTCGCCCGCGATCTCCAGCTTCACCGCTTGACCTTGGTCGATCAGACGTCGCACCGCCTGCATCAGATCCTGATGGCCCTTCACAACGTTCAGGCGGCCGCAACTGAACACGCGCAATGGTTCCCCGGCGACGGGTGGTAGATAGGGTGCATCACGCCGGAATGCACTTGTGTCCACGCCCATCGGCTGCAACGGCAGACGTTTGGGCAACGCGTCCCCCAGCTGACCGGGCAATAGATCAAGCAACGCCCGGGTGATGATGCTGACAAAGGCCGCGCCCTGCCATTTGAACCGTTGGCCGACACCGTAATCCTGCAAAGGGCCATGCAGGGTCAGGCTGTAGGACAGGCCATGCGCGTGATGGGCCAAAGCCGCGATCAGGGCAGCGCGTCCGCAGGAATGGGCATGTATGTGCGTGATCCCGCGCCGCTTGCAATCTTGGGCCAGTTTTTCAGCCGCCGGGGCACTGATGATGACATCCTTGAGGAACGTCTTGGCTTCGCCCTTGGGCATCATACGTGCTTCCCTAAGGATCAGGCCCCAAGGCAAGCGCGGCAGGATCGCCAAGAGCAATGCAGGATTGCGCGACGCCAAATAGGTCGTGCGAGCCATCGCCTCATCGGACCATTTGTGCGAGATCAGCCCGGCAGGTGGAACAGTGGTGCTGTAAAGAACCGGCGTCACATTCTGCGCCTCGAGCGCAGCGATCTCGCGCCAAAAGAAGATGTGGGTTTGACCGGGAAACTGCGGCACGAGGTAAGCGAATGATCTGTTCGACATTGCGGCTGACACGTTACCCAAGCTTCCGATTGGCGGCGACGAAAGGAGTGCAAGGCCGTTTGCGCCAGTCAATTTTCCTGAACAGTCTGTTGATCCAACACCATCAGCGCACCCGCATCAGCGAGAGCCTGCCCCGTGACGCCGTCAGGGAAGCCGCAGCGAGAACGACCAAAGCCGCCCCCGCATAGAACCGCAGCGTCGGTGTTTCGCCAAAGACGAAAAAGCCGGCTGCGGTCGACAGTGGCAGGCTGACATACCCCAGAACCGACAGAACCCCGGCGTCGCCGTTGTAATGCGCGCGCAGGAAACAAGCCTGCGCGGTTTGGGCAAACACTCCGACGGCGAGCAGTGGAACGAGGTGTGCGGTCGGGATCGACTGCCATGACCAAAGCGCAAACGGCAAGGTGCAGAGACCCAGACCGACCGTATAGAAGGTCATCAGTACGATTGTCGGTGTGCCCCGCAAACGACGTGTGACGATTACTGCGGCCGAGCCAGTCAGGATAACCAGCCCCAGCGCCAACACCCCCGGACCCAGCGTCGTGCCTTCGGGATCAATGGCGATGACAACACCGATCATGGCAATGGCCGCAGCCGCCCATTGCGATAGTGTAATTCGTTCCCGTAACAAGAGCGCGGCTAGCACCATGACGACCAGCGGGCGGGTGAAATTCATTGTCGTGAACAGCGCCAGGGGAACGCGGGAAATCGCGAAATAGCTGGCGGTGAGGGTCGCTGCACTCAGGCCCACGCGCAGGACTTGCAGCGGCAGGTCTGGGATCGTGAGAAAGGCAGAACGATTGCGGACGATCCAAGGCGACAGCAGCACCAAGCCAATGGCCGCCCGCAGAAACACGATCTGTGCAACCGGGTAGCCCAGACCAAGCGCCTTCACGATACCCAGCGCCCAGATGTTCAGACCCGTATCGGCCAACAGCCATGCGCCCCCCTTGAGGTTGTCGCGGGGCGCGTCTGTTGTCATCGGCGCGGGGTGATCAGGTTGGCCATAAGGCGGTACGCGCCGGGAACCAGCTTGGCCATCTGGTGATGCAGAATAAGGCTGCAATGGGTGTGACGGCCTTTGCCGATGTCAGCGGTCAGCAATGCACCTTTGAGAAGTTCTTCGTCTGGATCCGACATGGACAGCAATGGGGTATAGGCATCATCCCAGCTTTTGGCGAAGTACAGACCGCGTTCCTTGACCCAGCCGTCCCAATCCTCGGCCGTGATCGTGTTGGGCGTGGACAAAAGCGGATGCTCGGTGAGATGCGTGACCTCGGCCTCTGCATCGGTCACGCGCCAACGCAGCGACGGTTGCCCGATTTCCAGCTTTCGGGGTGGAACAGTGTCTGGATCCCAATTGTCCCAAGGGCGGTGATACAGTGTGACAAGCGTTCCGCCTTGATCGACCCATTCGCGCAGGCGGGGCATTTCAGACACCAGCCCATCGCGGAAACGCAGCGCGAAGATACCGATCACGATCGTCTCGAACCCGGCAAGCGTCTCATCATTGGTGATCTGATCGTCGGTCAATACGGTGACATCGACACCCAGCGCGGTCAGCCAATCGGCCACCGCGTCATGGCCACTCCCGATATAACCAACCTTGGCCTGTGGCAAAGCCACGTCCAGTACCCGCACCGACAATGCGGAGGGCTGGGCATAAACGGTTGGGTCAACATGGTCATGCGCGATGCGCTGCTCGGTCATTGCCGGGGCATCGCCGACATAAAGCGGCAGCGTATAGAGACCCGGTTCAGGATCGTCGGGCAAATTGACTTCGATTCCGCCAGCAGCCTGTTGCATCGACCACCCTTCGGGCAAATCAAAGCTGACTTGGGTGCCCGCCGGGCTGACATCTGCGATGGCGACCGACATTGATCGTTTGGGCATTTTGAGGTTGATCAGAGCCGCATCCGGCGCGATCAACGCCGCCCGATCAGGCAAGATCACCGGAGGGGTATCGAACGGAACCGAGACCGTTGCTGTTTCAAGCTGGATGTCGATGCGCGGAAGTGGTGGGTCCACGGGATCGTACTCGGCACGGTACGGGTCGGTCTGGTTGGCGTCGGACGAGATTGTGATCTGACCGCCGTCTTCAGACCAGCCGTAAGGCAAGGCAAGACTATGACTACACGACGCGGCATCGCCGGAGTCAAATTCAACCGTCACATCAGTCGTATCACCGGGACGCAGCCACGTCTGGCTTGTGCGCGCATTGGCCTCTACGCCCAGAGCAAGACGCAGAACATGGGCCAACTGGCGGTGCTTGGCGTCCAGGCGGTGGGCAATTGGGTCGGGCGCATCAGCTTCGGCCTTTTGCAGGTGATGCAGAGCCTTCTGTGCGGTTCTTGCGATGTGGCGAACGTGGGGAAAAGCGGACACGGTTTCTGTGATGAACCCGTGCGCAACCAAAAGATCTTGCGCAATATTCGGCGCACTCTCGGCCAAATCGGCAAGGGTTTGCGGCAGGCCCTTGCCCAGCGCAGTATCAGGCCCTTCGACATGGCTGATAGCTAAGTGCAGAGGCCAATCCTTGCCGGGGCCAGCAGGCACCCAGCGGCCCATGCCTTGGGTGCGGTGGTAGGCGCGAGACATTTGGCCGATGCGGGCGTAGCTCCAGCCGGACATCGGGTCTTTGCCTGCGCCACTAACCGTCAGGGTCGCTTCGGGCGGGGGCAGATCGTCGTCGTAGGCCTGACCAGCACCCGACCATGCGGGCAGGTACATCTTGGACACCTGCCATGGCGGCAGGTTTGACGGGAAGTCAGGGTCGGCGGCGGCGGTCATGACCTCGTGCGCGGCTTGGGTCATGGCACGGTGGTGGCCGTGCTGGCCGGGAACATCGAGGAAGGTCGGCAGAATGACGTCAGGGCGGTCGGTTCGGACGATTTCGACAAAGCGATGTAACAGGTGATCATGGCCCCAGATGCCCATCGTTTCCGTGCCACTTTTCGAAAAACGGAAATCGCGGATCGGATCATCGGGCGATGTGCCATGCCAATAGAGCCGCATATTGAGTAGATCGCAGGCGCGCTCCATCTCGCGGGTGCGCAGCGCCCCCAGCGCGGGGCCGCCTTCGGTGCCAATGTCGTTCTGCCCACCTTCGCCGCGTGTGGAACAGGCGTAGCTGAGGTTGATGCCGTCACGCAGACCGATGGCGGCCAACAAAGCGGTTGTCTCATCGTCGGGATGCGCGCCGGTGTTCATCAGACGCACCACCGATTGCAGTGGGCGTAGTGCCCACCATAGGTCCAGAATGCGTGGGCGCATGCGGGTCTGTTCAAGGCGGATCTGGTCGGGGGTCGGCATGGCTTACCTCGCTTCGGCGATGGTGGGGGTGAACGCCTGATGCAGCACAAGGGCCGCCGCTCCCAATGTCGCGGTCATACGGCCCGACGTGCCACGCATCAGACGTGGATGCACCCGATCGGGACGGTTGGACACAGACCGTTCGGGTAGCGCCGTGCGGGCGATGATGTGATCCAACAACTCGTCAGGCATCGCACCACCAAGGATCACGGTTTGTGGATCGAACAGATTTTCGATGATCGACAATGCCGATGACAGCGCTTGCGCCGCATTATCCAACCAAAGCAACAAATGCCGGTTTGCGCTTGAATAGAGACTGATTAAGTCTTCCATGTTCGTCACCTCCAAGCCTTCGCGGGCTAGGAAGGCCTGCACTGACAAACGACTGGTGGCGCTTTCCAGTGCGACCGCTTGCCCATCCACAAGCACCTGAATGTGACCAATCTCTCCGGCGTTGCCGAAAGCGCCTTGAAGGATTTGACCCTTCTGAACGAGACCTAATCCCAAGCCTTGGCCGAAATAGAGGTAGGCGAAATCGTCAAGCCCGCGCGCGATGCCGTTCATCCGCTCGGCCATAGCTGCCGCGTTGGCGTCATTTTCGACGAACACCGGAAGATCGAGCGTGTTGGCGAAAATCTCAGCTGGATCACCGGTGTTCCAGCCGGGAAGCTCTGAGTCTGTTCCGGTTAGCCCGGTGTCGCCAAACGGGCCCGGCATGACGATACCTGCGCCCATCAAAGCGCCTTTACCGATCTGCGTCTCGGTTAGAACCGAATCGAGTTGGGCAAAAACAGTCTCTAATATCGTGGATTTCTCAGCACTGCGAAGCGGGGTGCGACGGGTCAACACGGGGGTTCCAACAAGATCGACCAGCGCCGTGAAAACAGCCGTCGGGCGCACCTCAACGCCGAAGGCATAACCGCCGTCGGGTTTGATCGCGTATTGTTGCACAGGAAGGCCGCGCCCAGCGCTGCGCACCCCTTGTTCGATTAAGAGACCTTCGCCCAAAAGATCGGAAATGATGTTCGACACTGCCTGAGTCGACAGCCCCGACGCGCGGGCGATCTCGGCGCGACCAGCCGTGCCAACATGGCGAATGGCGCGCAGAACCAACTGTTTGTTGTGGCTGCGAGCCCGTTCGGGATTGGCCCCAAGTTGAGGTTTCAGCGTACTAACCATGCTTTCGCTTAACGCACCAAACTTGAACACTCAAGAAAGTTGAGTTAACGCTTGGAGAATGACCGGTCGCGAATAAGAATGGATCGGCACATTCAACAGATCTCAACAGGGAGAGGTCCATGTCATTCTTCAACGTCAAAGCACTGGCCGTTGCGACAGCAACCAGCGCCGCTGCACTTTTCAGCACCGCCGCACAGGCGGTGGAAATCGAATACTGGCAGTATTTCTTCGATGCCCGCGTGCAAGCGATGGAAACGCTGATCGAAAACTTTCAAAATGCAAACCCGGACATCACGGTAAAGATGACCCATTTCCCCTACGCCGATTACCGCACCAAGGTCGCGGCAGCGATCCCGGCGGGGGAAGGCCCGGATGTGGTGCAACTTTTCTACGGGTGGCTGAATGATTACGTTGCAGCCGATCTGATCCAGCCGCTTCCGGCAGATGTATTCCCCGCCAGCAAAATCGACGAAGAGTTCTTTCCGATGGTGCAGGCGATGAAGGACGGTGATGCCTATTGGGCGCTGCCCACTGCTGTGCGGTCGCTGGCGTTGTTCTACAACGAACGCTTGCTCGAAGAAGCCGGTGTCGAGCCGCCGACGACGATGGACGAGATGATTGCAGCGGCCAAAGCGATGACCAAACGCGATGGTGCTGGGAACCTGACGCAGGTCGGCATGACCGCTGGGATGACAGCGCAGGACCACCATTGGTGGCGCGAAGGACTGATCCGGCAGTTCGGTGGTGAGCCGTATGTCGATGATTACCAGACAGTGAATTACAATTCCGACGCTGGGCTGGAAGCGCTGAATTTCTACAGCAGCCTCTTTTCCGGTGATGATGCCGTAACCGCAATTGGATTCATGGATGAGCCGCAGGCGGCGTTCAAGGCGGGTCGTGCGGGCATGCATATCGACGGATCGTTCCGCATCGGTTCCTTGAACAACACGCGCGGCCTGAAATGGGGCGTGACCGAGCTGCCGGCGACAGCGGATGGCACACGGTCGAACTATTCATCCTATTGGGTCAATGCGGTCACCACAAAGGCCGAGGGCGAAAAGTATGACGCTGCGGTCAAGTTCATGGAGTATGTCACCAGCGACGAGGCAATGCAGGTCTGGCTTGACGTGGTCGGCGAATTGCCCGCGAAACCATCGGTTGGTCTGACTGAAGCGAATTCCAACGATCCAGTGTTCGGACCGTTCATCAAAGGTCTGGCCTATGCCAACACCACCAAGTTCGCCAATGAAAGCGGCCAGCGTCAGCTGATGGTGGAGATGGTCGAACGGATGACCCTGCAAGGCATGAGCGCCGAAGAGAGCCTCGCCATTGCGGCAGAGGCTGAGCAGAAGATCCTCGACGAATACTACAACAGCGCGTCCAACTGAACGCGCGGCACGGACGCCTCGGTTCCCTCCCGGCCGGGGCGTCACCTTTTCGGGTTGATGCATGTATCGTAATCTGACCATCCGGCAGAAGCAGATCGTATGGGCGTGGGCATTCCTCGCCATTCCGATCCTGTTCTATTCGGTCATCCGGTTTTATCCCACAGGCAACGCCATCCTGATCAGCTTTCAGGACTGGAACCTGCTGGGAGACCGGACCTGGACAGGTTTTGACAATTACCAAAAGCTGTTTGCCGATCCGGTGTTCTGGAAAGTGTTCAAGAACACGTTTGTCTATCTGCTGATCGGCACCCCTCTGAGCCTGATCATTTCCTTTGTGATCGCCTATCATCTTGATCAGGTGCGTTTCATGCATGGATTTCTGCGGATGCTGTATTTCCTGCCTTTTATGACCAGCGCAGTGGCTATGGCATGGGTGTGGCGCTGGTTTTATCAGCCGGTCCCGGTGGGGTTATTTAACAACGCATTGGCAAGCATCGGCATTCCGCAGTTTCCGTTCCTGCAATCGACCACATGGGCGCTGCCGTCGGTTCTGGCGCCTGCAGTGTGGGCCGGATTGGGGTTTCAGGTGATCATCTTCATGGCGGGGCTGCGGGCGATCCCGCGCAGCTACTATGAGGCGGCGCGCATCGATGGCGTGTCGTGGTGGACAGTGCTGTGGGAAATCACATTGCCGCTTTTGAAACCGACCATCGTATTTATTGTCGTGTTCTCATCCATCGGGTTTTTGCGGATCTTCGATCATGTGTTCAACATGACCACGAACAATCCGGGGGGACCGCTAAATAGCACAAAGCCGCTTGTTCTGATGATCTATGAAACCGCATTCAGCGCCTTTGATATGGGATATGCAGCGGCCCAGACAGTGGTGCTGTTTCTGGTGCTGCTGGTTGTCAGTCTGGTTCAACTGCGCATTTTGAGGGACACCTGATGATTGCGGCAGAGATCCGACCAACCACAGATGCGCTATTGAAAACTCAGGCGCCCAAGAAGCCTGCGAACATGGGGCAGATCCTGCGCTGGATGCTTCTGTTTCTTGGCGGCATCGCCATGGTGATGCCCATTGCCTACATGGTCTCGACCTCGCTTAAATGGCCGCACGAAGTGTATAACCTCAAGTTGATCCCGGACGAACCGCATATCGAGAACTACACTTATGTGCTCGAAGACGGGCGGTTCTACTGGTGGTTCGTCAATTCGATGATCATCGCGGTAATCACGACGGTCTGTAATGTGATCTTCGACTCGTTGGTGGGTTACACCCTGTGCAAGTTCCGCTTTCCGGGCCGCTATATTGTCTTCATCGCGATCCTGTCGACGCTGATGATCCCGACCGAGATGCTGGTGATTCCGTGGTATCTGATGAGCCAGCAATTTGGTTGGCTGGACACCTATTGGGGCATCATGTTCCCAGGTTTGATGACCGCATTCGGTACTTTCCTGATGAAGCAGTTTTTCGAGACGGTTCCCGACGATTTCATCGAAGCGGCGCGCATCGACGGGCTGAACGAGTTGCAAATCTGGTGGACTGTAGCGATGCCGTTGGTCAAACCGGCACTGGCGGCATTGGCGATCTTTGTCTTCCTGGGCAACTGGACCGCATTTATTTGGCCTTTGATCGTCACCAATTCGGTCGAGATGTACACGTTACCCGTAGGCCTGTCGTCCTTTGGCGACGAAGCGGATGTGGCGTGGGAATTGATCATGACGGGAGCCGCTATTTCGACCATTCCGACGCTGATCGTGTTCCTCATCTTCCAGCGCTACATCATTCAGGGTGTGGTGATGGCAGGCTTGAAGGGATGAGAATGCGTCCCTTGGCGGTTGTTGCATTTGCATATTTGGAAAAAGAAGAAGCAGGGTGTGGTTCATGACAGACCAAAGCGTGTTTCCAGACCCAACCTATCGGGACACGGTGCTGGCGCCCCTCTTTGACGGGGTGAAGGCGCATTACGCAGGGCATATGGCGTCGATCAACCGGGCGCATCTGGTAATGCTGGCGGAGACCAAGATTTTGAGTGCGGGTGAAGCGCACGCAATTGCGGGTGCCTTGCAGGATATCGACGCCGACGTGAACCTTGATGCGCTGAATTATACTGGAGAGTTTGAGGACTATTTCTTTCTGGTCGAGGCGGAATTGAAGCACAGATTGGGCGATCTGGGCGGTGCCTTGCACACGGCTCGGTCGCGCAATGACATGGACCATACATTGTTCAAGTTGGCGTTGCGCGGGCGTGTCTCGGTGCTGCTGGAGCAGGCGTTAACCCTAACTGCGGCTTTGATCGCCAAGGCGGAGGCCGAGAAGGCGACGTTGATCGTGGCCTACACGCACGGGCAGCCTGCACAGCCGACAACCTGGGGGCACTACCTTGGGGCGGTGATTGAGGTGTTGTTACGCGACATCGCACGGCTCAATGCGGCGGCGGATGGGTTGGAACATTGCCCGATGGGGGCAGCGGCGATCACCACAAGTGGGTTTCCAATTGATCGGGCGCTCGTTGCGGAGTTGCTGGGGTTCGAGGGACCACTTGTCAATTCCTATGGATGTATCGCGTCAGTCGATTATGTGACCGGGCTTTATTCTGCGATGAAACTGATGTTCCTGCATCTGGGGCGGGTCATTCAGGACATGCAGTTCTGGACGGCATTCGAGGTGGGACAGCTTTATGTGCCCAACAGCCTTGTGCAAATCAGTTCGATCATGCCGCAGAAGCGCAATCCCGTGCCGATCGAACACCTTCGCCATCTGGCGAGTGCCACCGTGGGGCAATGTGATGCAATCGTTGGAGTGATGCAGAACACGCCCTTCACCGACATGAATGACAGCGAAGGCGAAGTGCAGCAACTGGGCTATGCCGCGTTCGAGCGCGGCGCGCGGGTGTTGCAGTTGCTTACGGCGTTGATACCGGCCTGTCGCGTGAATGCGGATCGGGTGCGGCGAACGACAGATGTGGCCTGCATCACAATCACTGAATTGGCGGATACGCTGGTGCAGGATGAAGGGCTGACCTTCCGTGCCGCGCATGAGGTTGCAGCCTCGACGGCGAAGGCGGTGATTGCAGAAGGGGCAGCCTTGCGGGACGGGTTTGCCGCGTTCTCGGCGGCGTTTGAAGCGCTGACCGGGCGTGCGCCGGGTCTGGACGCGGCAGCGTTTCGAACTGCGGTTGCGCCCGAAACATTTGTCGCGCGGCGGGATCGTATCGGCGGGCCGGCTGCGGCGGCCTTGGGTCATGCCTTGGCAGGATACGCTGCAGAGATCAAAGCAGCGCGGGACGCCTGTGATGTTCGCAAAACACGACACAAAACCTCTGAACAGAGACTAATTACGGCGTTCGATGCGCTGCTGGTGAAGGACTGATCATGGCCGATCTTGCGATCCGAAATCTGGTCAAACAATACGATAAGACCGAGGTGTTGCATGGCATCAGCCTTGATGTTGAAGACGGGGAGTTCGTGGTGTTTGTCGGGCCGTCGGGCTGTGGTAAGTCGACGACGCTGCGCCTGATTGCGGGGCTGGAGGACGCGACAGGCGGCGAGATCGCAATCGGCGGGCGTGTGGTCAACAACTTGGAGCCTAAGGATCGCGATATCGCGATGGTGTTTCAGAACTACGCGATTTACCCGCACATGACCGTGCGCAAGAACATCGGCTTTGGCCTGCGAACCGCGAAGATGTCGAAGGCAGACAAAGACGCGCGGATTGACGAAGTGGCGGGCATTTTGGGGATGACGGACCTGTTGGCGCGCAAGCCCAGTCAGTTATCGGGCGGTCAGCGTCAGCGCGTGGCGATTGGCCGGGCCATGGTGCGTGATCCGGCGGTGTTTTTGTTCGATGAACCGCTGTCGAACCTTGATGCGCAATTGCGGACGCAGATGCGCTTGGAGATCAAGAAGCTGCACCAGCGTGTGGGCAACACGATCATTTTTGTCACCCACGATCAGGTCGAAGCGATGACGATGGCAGATCGCATCGTGATCATGAAGGACGGACATATCCAACAGGTCGGCACACCCGCGGAGGTTTATCACAGGCCTGCCAACACCTTTGTCGCGCGCTTTATCGGGGCGCCGTCGATGAACATGTTGTCGGGAATGGTCGAGAACGGGGAGCTGCGAATGGCGTCTGGAGCGACGCTTGATTTGGGGGCGGGCCTGCCCGAGGGACGCGAGATCACCATTGGGGTACGCCCCGAAGACCTGCATCCCGGCGATGGTCCGGCCTTGGTGCGGGGGCCAGTCACGGTACGCGAGCCGCTTGGCCATGAAACGCTGATTTATGTCGGTGCCGAAGGACAAGAGGTGATCGCCAAGGCCGATGGCCGGACACCGCCGCAGGTTGGGGAAGAGGTGACGTTGACGGCGGCTGTCGATACGCTTCATATCTTCGATGCGGCGACGGGCGATGCGCTGCGATAACTCTACGACACAAGGCAAGATGCGATGATCGACCTATACACATGGACCACACCGAACGGGCGCAAGGTTTCCATCCTGCTGGAAGAGCTGGGCGTGCCCTACAGCGTGCATTCCATCAACATCGGCAAAGATGACCAGTTCGCACCAGAGTTTCTCAAGATCTCTCCGAACAACAAAATTCCTGCGATTGTGGATCAGGACACCGGCCTGTCTTTGATGGAGAGTGGTGCGATCATGCTCTACCTGGCGCAGAAACATGGGCGCTTCATTGCAGAGGGTGATGCCTATTGGCAGATGATGGAATGGCTGATGTGGCAGATGGGTGGTTTTGGCCCGATGCTGGGTCAGGCGCACCATTTCCTGAAGTTTAACAAAGGCACATCGGATTATGCCGAAGCGCGGTACGGGATAGAGGCGCAGCGACTGTATTCGGTGTTGAATACGCAGTTGGACGGGCGCGATTTCATCACCGGAGAGTATACGATTGCCGATATGGCGATCTTTCCTTGGGCCGCGCGGTTCGAGTGGCAGGAAATCGATCTGAACGATTTTCCCAATGTCAGAGACTGGTACCTTCGGATTGCCGCGCGTCCTGCCGTGCAGAAGGGCTATCAGGTTCCGAAGTTCGTGACGGATATTCCGATGCCCTGAACCGGGCATCGGAATGCATAGCGGTTAGGCCGCGCGGGACAGCCGTGTCAGTGCGTTTTCGATAAGTTCTGCATGCAGCGCTTTGATCACCGTGTCGGTAGACGCGCGGTCCATCACGAATTGCACATCAACATTGCGCGGGCCTTGGCTCGCGCCGATCGCTTCGCAGCCTGCATTAGCGATGGCCTGAAGTCCTCGTGTGAGAACCGACAGCCCATTCAGATCACGTCCTATCACCGACACCATCGCAAGACGTCGACTGGTGATTTCAGCTGCGGGAAACAGCTTGGCGATGTCCCGCTCCACCCGGCGCATCGTCTTGAGCGACGCATCGAGGTAGTGGGTGATCGTGTTGGCGTTCGAAGTCTTGGACACGATGCGCACGTTGTGGCGGGTCAGAATATCCAGAATGCCCGCATCGTAGCCTTTGACGCCTACCATGTCCTGTTCGAACACTTCGAGAGTGACAACATCAAGACCCGTGACGATTTCCGCCGCAGCGCTGTCGGCAGGTTGATCGTCGATCAGGGTACCAGGATCGCCGGGGTCAAAGGCGTTGGTCACACGAAGCGGCACACCGGCCTGACGCAAAGTCTTGGCCGCTTTGGGGTGGATCGCCTCCATCCCCATATTGGAAAGCTGATCGGCCACGTCGTAATTGGTGCGACCCAATTTACGCACAGCCCCTTCGCCAACCAGTTTGGGATCGGCAGAAGAGAGGTGGAATTCCTTGTGGATGATGGCTTCACGCGCGCTGGTTAAAGCAGCAAGGTGCGAAAACGTGACTTCTGAATAACCACGGTCAAATTCGTTCATCAGCCCTTCGACGCACTGCGCGTACCCGGTGACGATAGGCATTTCAGTGGCGGGGTCGATGCCGTCGAACGCGACGGTAATGCGTTTCTCAAGACAAACATCGCCTTCGTCGCGCCAGCCTGACAGATCGACAAACCGTGCCTCGACACCACTGCGCTGAAGCATCAGCGTGGTGACGAAGGCTGAATGCGCTTCGCCCAAGCCGGACAAAAGTTCACGGATGTGGCCCATATGTTCCGGCAGGCGGAAGTGGCCATAAGAGCAAAGGCGTTGAAGGTCGATCAGGCAGTTTCGAGCGCCGAGAATACGTTCTTCGACGAAGAAATCGGCCTGCTGGATATCGCCCTTGTGGGCCAGAATCTCGGAGTGAGCGGCCTTCATCGCATCTGCCACGCGATTAAGCGCATCCTGCCATTTGTGGTTGCTGTCATCATTGGCAAAGAGCGCATAGACACCCGGTTCGCCCGATTTTTTATGTTCCAGCAGTAGGTTCGTGACTCCGGCAAAGGCAGAGACAACAAACACGCGATTGTAGACATCGGATTGCGTGCGATCGCCGATGAAAAGCGTATCGCGCAATTCCGCGAGGCGGGACATCGACGTCCCGCCGATTTTTTCGACAGTGTGTGTCATGTCAGGCGTCCTCGGTCTCCGGCGCGGCGTAAGACCCGTCTTCGCGGTGGACCTCGGTGCCGGTCACCGGAGGGTTGAAGCAACAGGCCATGACCAGTTCTTCTTCCGCCCGCAGGACGTGGCGATCGTGCTTGTCGAGCGCGTACATCACACCCGGCACGATCTCGTGGGTTTCCCCGGTGGCCAGATCGGTGATCGAGCCTTTGCCCTTCATACAATACACACTTTCAAAGTGGTTTTTGTATTCGAACGTGTGTTCGGATTCTTCTTCGAGGAAGGTGATGTGAAAGGAAAAGCCCATGTTGTCGTCTGCCAGGAGCATCCGAACGCTTGTCCAGTTGGCATCCGACACGACGCGGTCTTTTTCGGTTGCGACGATCTTGTTGAAATCTCTGACGATCATGGCTGTTACTCCGCAGCGATTTTATTGGGGGTGCTGAGAACGTCATTTGCGGCATCGAGCAGGATGTTGAATCCTTTGCGCAGCGTGTCCTTAGATGTGGTCAGTGGCGCAAGCACCTTGATCACCTGATCTTCGCTGCCCGAGGTTTCGATGATGAGGCCCTTGTCGTAGGCTCGCGCGCAAATCTCGCCCGCGAGTTCCCCAGAACCGACGTCGACACCCAGCATCAAGCCACGGCCCTTGAGGTAAGCATTCGGGACCATCGCAGCCAGATCAGCCAGCGCATCGTGGATGAATTGCGATTTCTCAAACAGTTCCTTTTGGAAACTGTCGTCGGACCAGAATTTTTCGATCGCGACTTTCGCGGTGATGAACGCGTGAGTGTTACCGCGGAACGTGCCGTTGTGTTCCGCCGGGCCGAAGATGTCATATTGCGGGCGCACCAACAGCATCGCCATCGGCAGGCCAAAACCGGACACGGATTTCGCCATGGTCACAATGTCAGGCATCACGCCCATCCTTTCGAACGAAAAGAATGTGCCGCAACGGCCGCAGCCGGCCTGAATGTCGTCGATGATGAGAAGCGCGCCGTGGTTTTTGGCGAGCTTTGCAATCCGCTTGATCCATTCCTGGCTTGCGGCATTCAGACCACCTTCTCCCTGCACGGTTTCCAACAGGATCGCGGCGGGCGCATCGACGCCGCCGGATTTATCTTTGAGCATGGCCTCGAGGAATTCTGCCGTATCGGTCTTTCCGGGGAAGAACCCGTCGAAGGGCATACGTGTCACCCCGTTCAGGGACATGCCCGCGCCGCCACGGTGGTAACCGTTGCCAGTGGCGGACAGTGCTCCGGCGGTCACGCCGTGGAAGCCGTTGGTGAAGGCGATGATGTTTGTACGACCTGTCACCTTGCGCGCAATCTTCATCGCAGCTTCAACCGCGTTGGCGCCGGTCGGGCCGGTGAACATCACACGGTGGTCCATGTCTCGCGGTTCGAGGATATGCTCTTCAAACGCTTCGAGGAAGGCCGCCTTGGTGTTGGTGTGCAAGTCAAGACCGTGTGCGATTCCGTCATTCGAGATGTGCTCGATCAGTGCCGCTTTCATGTCGGGGTCGTTGTGGCCGTAGTTGAGCGACGAACAGCCCGCGAGGAAGTCGATATAGGTCTTGCCGGTGTCATCCGTGATTTCCGAACCGCTTGCGGTCGCAAAGGTGGCGGGCATACCACGGCAGTAAGACCGGGCTTCGCTTTCGCGACGTTCGAAGATTGAAACAGTATTCATGTCCTTGGGCATCATGTGTCCTTTCAAGGCAGTGAAATTTGAATTGTGAGGTGAGCGCGGCTTAGGCGGCGCGCTTGAGGTCGCTTGCTGTTGGAAGCGTGATCGACACCATGTGTTCGGTGTCGTGGCGACCTTCGAAGTGAACGTCCCGCGTGAAATGCGGCTCATCTGTCAGGTCACCACCGATGCGGCGGGCAAACCCTCGGAACAACGCCCACGAAGCGTCGTTGGCGCGGGTGATCGTAGTCTTGAGATGCTTGGCGTCATCGCAGACATCGCGCTCGATCAGATCAAGCAACATTTTCTTACCCAGACCCATGCCGCGTGCTTTATCGCTGACCGCGACCTGCCAGACAAAAAGTGCATTCTGATCGGGGATGATGTGGCCAGACACCCAACCGACGATGTCGCCGTCAAGTTCGGCAACGACACAGGTGTCACGGAAATGGTCGGCCTGAACCAAGTTACAGTACATCGAATTTTCGTCGAGAGGCTTGCAGCTTTTCACAAGCTCCCAAATTGCAGCCCCGTCCGTCGCTTCTGGTTTGCGAAGACGAGGCGACCGCGTTCGAGGAATGTCACTGTTCGTTGGCATCTTGCCTGACCCTTTATTAGTTCGTCTAACTAATTAATGTAGATGGATGTATTTTTCAACTGCTTAACAAAATATGACTAAAATCTTGATTTTTTGAGTTTTTTCACATAATGAATGCATTGCACCTTTTCCCAAGTCACAAAAATGTCCCTAATTTATTTAGCTTTACAAAGCTTTTACATTTCCGAAGCTGATTGATGCGCCTCGGTCTTTCGTGCGATGTTCCCCGCCATGAAAAGTGATGCCAACACACGCATGGATGACAGCCTTATCGCGCTGCGCCGCATCTTGCGCGCAACCGAACTGTATGCGCGCGATTTGGCCCATGCCGTTGGGCTAACACCTGCGCAATTGCGGGTGCTTCAGATCGTTGACGAGCGAGACAGTGTCACTCCCAAGGCGCTGGCCACACAGATGGGCGTCAGCCAAGCTACGGTTTCGGCCCTTGTGGACAAGCTGGTGGCCCAGACCCTGGTTGAGCGCGTTCCATCACAACAAGACCGACGCCAGACCAATGTGACGGTGACCAAAGACGGCCGCGCACGGCTTGACCGCGCACCGGATGCCTTGCAACAGCGTTATGTCCGCGCGTTTCTGGATATGGCCGATTGGGAACAAGCCCAGCTTGTCGCTACATTGGAGCGAGTCGCAGATATGCTGGATGCGCACAGTCTGGACGCGTCGCCTGTTCTGACGACCGGTGAGATTCAGGCGAGCAAGAAACCTTACTGACCAGAACGATTCGGTTAGGAACCCGGGCGCGACTCGGGTGGTTCATCGTAGATCGACCAACCACAGGTGCTTTGGCTGTCAGGTAAATCCGATTGCCGGATGTTTCGCGCCATGTAGGTTTTCGCGATGAAATTTGCTGTGATCGGAGCTGTCAGCAAGAGGAAGACTGTAATCAGCAACTCATGCACGGACAGATATCCTGTTTTGGCGTAGAAATAGATCATCGACGCGACCAAAACGCCACCAACCCCGAGCGTTGTCGCCTTTGTGGGGGCGTGCAGCCTTTGAAGGCTGTCTTTCAATTTGACCAAACCATAAGAGCCGACCAAGCCGAAGATCCCGCTAACGACAAGCGAGATGGTAATCAGAAGTTCAACGAAGAAGTTCATGCCCTATCCCTCACTCAATGATGTCGCCGCGTAGCAGGAAGCGGCAATAGGCAACCGTGGACACAAATCCTACCATGGCAACCAGCATCGCGGCTTCAAAGTAAATCGCAGTGCCACGCCACACCCCGTAGAGCACAAGAAGTGCAATCACGTTGATCACCATAGTATCCAGCGCGAGAATGCGGTCAGCGGCGTTCGGACCCTGCGCGATGCGCCACAGATCAAGCAGAAGAGCAACGCTATAACATCCAGCTGCAAAAAGAATTGCTGCTTCGATCATTGGAAAATCTCCTTCAGCCGCCGTTCGTACCGGGTTTTGATCTCATCCCGGACAGCATCGACATCGTCCGTGTGCAGGCAATGGACCAAAATACTGCCGCCATCTGCCGCCAGCGTGGCCGAAACCGTTCCTGGGGTCATGGTGATTGTCCCGGCCAAGACAGTGATCGCCTCGGCAGAGGTCAGTTCCAGCGGAACCACGATCCAATGTGATTGGATGTTCTCTTCGCGTTTGAAGAGAATGATCGCTGCAACTTGAATATTGGCGACGACAATGTCCCACAGGACGACGAAACCGTATTCCAACACTTTCAGTGGCCGGCTGATCTTGGGGCGATCAGGCCAATACGGGGCGGTAAGCATCGGGATAATGATCCCGAACAAGCCACCAAGAAGCAGGTTTCCAAGAGTGAACTTGTTGACCAGCCCAAGCCAGACAAAGACCAGTGTAAGGCTCAGCAAAGGGTGAGGGATCAAACGTTTCAGCATGGCTCAGCTCTCCTCGACCGGGGCGAGGACCGCCGAGATATAACCGGATCTATCGAACAATTGAGCCGACGTTTGTTCGAGGTAGTTGGCGATCGGACCCGCGAATACCGACAAAATGACAAGCGTCGAAAGCGTCAACATCACCGGCGCGACCTGCGCCACAGTGGCATGATTCGGCACTTCGACCTCTTCACCTTCGGGCAGAGCCATTTCGATCGACGTTGATTTCCAGAACAGAGCGCTGCCTGCCCGGGCAAAGCCAACGATGGTCAGCAATGAGCCGGCAAGGATCGCCGTCCAAGCCCAGACGATCACACCCGGATCGCGCAGGGCATCAAGCACCAAAAGCTTACCAAGGAACCCACTGAGCGGCGGCATCCCTGCCATGGCAATCACGGCTGCAAAAAAGATCGCTGCGAATAGGCCGTTCTGCACGGTGGCTGCGGTGGGTATCAGTGAGTCGTCTTTACGTCGACTGACCACCAGATCGGCAATCAAGAACAGGCAGGCTGCCGCAAAAGTCGAATGCACCATGTAGTACAGCGCTGCGGTGGTTGCGACCGGCGAAAAGGCCGCGACGGCGACAAGCAGAGTGCCCATCGATCCGACGACAGAGAAACTGATCAATGGCATCAGGCGCTTTGCGCCAAGCACACCGAAAGCCCCCAATGCGATGGTGACAATCGCCGCTGGGAACAACCAAGCGTCAATCATGCCCTCGGTTCCGGCAACACCGGGGCCAAAGACTACGGTATGCACGCGCAAGATTGAGTAAGCTCCGACCTTGGTCATGATCGCGAAAAGTGCGGCCACGGGCGCGGGAGCATTCGAGTAGGTCGCGGGCAGCCAGAACTGCACCGGGAACAGCGCCGCTTTGACCGCGAACACGATCATCAGCAACATTGCCGCAACCCGCACCAACCCGGCCTCATCTGCAGGGATATCGGGGATCTTGGCGGCAAGATCAGCGATGTTGAGCGTGCCGGTGCTGGCGTAGAGCGTGCCCAACGCAAAGAGGAACAGGGTTGATCCAGCAAGGTTCATCACAACGTATTGCAGCCCGGCCCGCATCCGTTCGCGCCCACCCGAGTGAATCATCAGCCCGTAGGATGCGATCAGCAGGATTTCGAAGAAAACGAACAGGTTGAAGATGTCGCCTGTCAGGAATGCGCCGCAGATGCCCATGAGTTGGAACTGGAAGAGCGCATGGAAATGCCGCCCACGGTCATCCCATCCAGTCGCCATCGCGTGCAACAGGACCATGAGGGCCAATACCGCTGTCAGAAGCACCATTAGCGCTGACAATCGGTCAAGCACGAGTACGATGCCAAATGGCGCAGGCCAGTCACCCAAACGGTAGATATGCGTGGTTCCGTCTGCCGCCATGCTGACCAGAACAAGCGAAACCGCCAGCAGAAGAACCGCGCCCACCGTCGATGTGACGCGGGCCAGCACGATATCGTGCCGCATCATGAAGCCGATGATTGGCGCAAGCATTGCGGGCAGTACAACGGGAAGGATGATCCAGTGGCTCATTGCGCGGCATCCTCGTCGGTCTCGGTCTGATCTATGTCGATGCTGTCGGTGTCGGATTCGAGGAACGCGCCTAGTGAGATCATCACCAGAACCGCCGTCATCCCGAACGAGATCACGATAGCCGTCAGAACCAGCGCCTGTGGAAGCGGGTCGGTATAGCTGGCCTCGCCGTATTTCGACAGGATCGGTGACATGTCGATCGCCAGACGCCCGCTGGAAAAGAGAAAGACGTTGACGGCATAGGACAAGAGCGCGAGCCCGAGGATCACCGGGAACGTGCGCAACCGCAGCAGCAGGTACACGCCACCTGCGGTCATGGCTCCAATGGCGCTTGCTACAAGAATTTCCATATCAGCGCACCTCCGAGCCGTCTTCGACCCTACTGGCGGGATCGTAATCCATGGGCTCCACATTCACCGTGCTGCCTGCATATCGCGCGATGCGCGACAGGCTGTAGAGCATGAGCATCACAGCACCCAGAACCGTCAGGAACACCCCAAGGTCGAATAGCATGGCGGTCGCCAGCTCGAACTCCTCGATCGGTGGCAGATGCACATAGGTGTAGGAACTGGTCAAGAACGGTACGCCGAAGACCCATGCCCCTGCTCCGGTCACACCAGCGATGATCACACCAAAGCCAATGAGCGTGTGGTATTCGATGCGCTGACGATCCTGTGTCCAGGCAAAGCCAGACGCCATATATTGCATCAACAGGGCAATCGCGACGACCAGACCGGCTACAAACCCGCCGCCCGGCTGATTATGCCCGCGCAAGAAGATGTAAATGCCAACCATCAGCGCGATAGGCATCAGAACGCGGGTGACGACCACCATCATCAACGGGTGGCGGTCTTTGGATCGGTCCTGTGCATAGTCAGCATTGCGCAAACGACGCGCTGCTGGTCCGTCAAGAAGCGCGTGCATGAGCGCGTAGATCAGCAAACCCGCGATGCCAAGAACGATGATTTCGCCGTAGGTGTCATATCCGCGGAAGTCGACAAGGATCACGTTCACGACGTTTGTACCGCCACCGCCTTCATAGCTGTTTTCAACATGGAAGGACGAAATCGTCGAGATGTCGCGCTGCATGAAGGCAAAGGCGAGACCGCCGACACCAGCACCTGCGACAACAGCGATGATGCCGTCACGGATCTTGAGGCCGAACGGGCTTTCTTTCGGTGTCTCCTTTGGCAGGAAGTGGAGCGCCAAGAGAAGCAGCATGATCGTCACGGTTTCGACCGAGATCTGCGTCAGAGCAAGGTCGGGAGCAGACATATAGACAAAGCCCGCCGAGATGGTCAGGCCGATAATACCGATCAGGACCAGCGCCCGGAACCGATGGTGGTGCATGGTTACAACCGACACCGTGGCAACGACCAGCATCACCCAACCTACAGCAATGACTGCGGGGATCGGCAGTATGCCCCGCGTTGGTTCGGACAGTCCGCCACCCAAAAAGGCGATGGCACCCAGAGCAACGGAGGCCACCGTGAAGATCGCAAGATAGCGACTGATCGCACCGTTATGCGTGATCGCGGTGAAGCGCTGAGTGAGCGCTACGATCGCAGCAATCAAACGGTCGAAGATCGCCTTGGCCTCGGGACGGCGCGCGTTGATCCAGACCTTATCGAGCGGCGCGTGCATCATGAGAAGCACCGCACCCCCGATGACAGCGATCACAGACATATACAGCGCTGGCGTCACGCCATGCCAGATCTTGAGATGCGGTTCGAGGTCGGCTCCAGTGACGGCGCTTGCAGCGGCCGCAACGATGCCGTCAGCAAGAAATGGCATCACGCCAATCAGCACAACAAGAACCGCAAGCAGTGCCGGAGCGGCCCAAAGACCAAAGGGCGGATCATGCGGCTTGGCCGGGTAATCGTCACGAACCGGT
Source organism: uncultured Marivita sp. (assembly GCA_947503115.1). Lineage (GTDB taxonomy): Bacteria > Pseudomonadota > Alphaproteobacteria > Rhodobacterales > Rhodobacteraceae > Marivita. The sequence goes on along the minus strand of CANNCS010000054.1, from coordinate 5,809 downwards.
CCAAGGAACACATGTTTGATGAACCGGAAGGAATAGGCCACCGAAAGCAATGCGCCGATGGTCGCCAACACCGGCACGGCGTAGTGGCTGCCCGCCCATGTGGTGTGCGACGCTTCCTCTAGCATCATTTCTTTCGACAGAAATCCGTTAAACAACGGAATCCCGGCCATCGAGAGCGCCGCAACCGTTCCGATGAGGAAGGTCAGCGGCATCAAGTGCCTCAAGCCACCCAACCGTTTGATGTCGCGGGTGTGGGTCTCGTGGTCGATGATCCCGGCGGTCATAAAGAGTGCCGCCTTGAACGTCAGGTGGTTGATGACGTGGAACACCGCTGCAACCGCCGCCGCTTCGGTGCCGAAGCCAAGCAGCATGGTCAGCAAACCAAGGTGGCTGACTGTCGAGAACGCCAGAAGTGCCTTGAGATCGTCTTTGAAGAGCGCAATCAGAGCACCGAGCACCATTGTCACCAGACCAGTGGTTGCGACGATGTAGAACCAAGCGTCCGTGCCAGACAACGCCGGCCACATGCGGGCCATCAGGAACACACCCGCTTTCACCATCGTGGCCGAGTGCAGATAAGCCGAAACCGGCGTTGGTGCTGCCATCGCGTGCGGAAGCCAGAAATGGAACGGGAACTGCGCGGATTTTGTGAACGCGCCCAGAAGGATCAGGATCAGGGCGGGCAGATACCATTCCGAGGCACGGATCGCATCACCGGCCTGTAGGATGTCGGTTAGGTTATAGCTGCCCACGATATTGCCAAGGATCAGCATCCCACCAATCATCGCAAGCCCACCCGCGCCAGTCACAGTAAGCGCCATACGCGCGCCCTGGCGGCCTTCGGGCAGGTGTTTCCAATAGCCAATCAACAGGAACGATGAGAGCGAGGTCAGTTCCCAGAAAACAAGCAGCAGCAGGATGTTGTCGGACAGGACAATCCCCAGCATCGCGCCTTGGAACAGAAGCAGATAGGTGTAGAACTGCCCAACAGGGTCTTCGCCGGACAGATAGAAGCGGGCGTAGAGCGTGATGAGCAGGCCAACACCAAGGATCATGCAAGCGAAGAGCAGACCAAGCCCATCAAGGAAGAACGACGCGGACAGACCAAGCTGGGGCAGCCAGTTCACTTCGGCCTGAATGACTTCTCCATCCATCACGGCGGGCGCGTAGGTCAGCAACAGGATCAATGCTATCGCGGTTGGGACGGCTGTGAAGCTCGCGCAAGCGTTTCGCCCTGCTCGAATCATCAATCCAGGCACGAGGGCCCCAATGAATGGCAGCAAAGCTATGAGAAAGAGAAGGTTGCCCGATGTGCTCATGTTTACAGTTAGTCCAACCCGAATTGCCTCGAAGCGCAATATCGCTAAACGCACCCGTTGTAAAAGCCCCGGTGCGGAATTCAAACTTCCTACCTGTGAAGTGCGCTAGAAGAACACAGGCTCGATGGGTCACTCTTCGACCCATTTTTTGAAATTTTTAGGCCACTTGAGATTTTTCATGACCACTGCGCCCATCGGACACCAGTGTTTAGGGTCAGGACTCATAGCCAGTAAATGACCAGAGCAGCGAGTGCGATTGCTGACAGGAAGACCTTCGGGCAGCGGTCGTATCGGGTTGCCACGCGCCGCCAATCCTTCAACCTGCCGAACATGATCTCGATCCGATTGCGCCGTTTGTAGTGGCGCTTGTCGTACTTTATCGGCTTTTTGCGTTGTTTCCGGCCGGGGATACAGGCGCGTATCCCTTTGTCTTTCAACGCTTCCCTGAACCAATCGGCGTCATAGCCGCGATCCCCGAGTAGCCAATCGACATCCGGCAGATTGCTCAACATTGCCCGGGCACCAATGTAGTCGCTGACCTGACCGGCGGTGACGAACAGGTCGAGTGGACGCCCACGGCTATCGCAGATGGCATGCAGCTTTGTGTTCATGCCGCCCTTGGTTCGGCCGATCAGGCGGCCACGCCCCCATTTTTGGCGGCCATGCTGGTCGCCGTTCGGTGGGCCTTGAGATAAGTTGCGTCGATCATGACGGATTTCTGTTCGCCGTGCCCGGCAGCCAGACCCGCCATCATCCGAGCAAGGACGCCCTTTTCGCTCCACCGTTTCCAACGGTTGTACAGCGCCTTGTGCGGCCCATAGGCAGCAGGCGCATCGCGCCACCTTAAGCCATTGCGATTGATGAAGATAATCCAACTAAACACACGTCGATCATCGACGCGGGGTTTGCCGTGAGACTTCGGAAAGAAGGACTCAAGACGCGCCATCTGCGCATCCGTCAGCCAGAAAAGATTAGACATGTTCACCGCTCGGTTTTCGAAGCCGTGAATCACTCAGCCTAACGGAAATCAATGGGTCCTGACCCTAGAGCTTGGCTTGAAGCTGGCAACGGGATTGGATTGGCCTTGGTCAAATCCATCGTTGAACGACACGGTGGCAAGATCATTTTGGACAGAGAGTATGTGGGCGGCACATGCTTCAATGTCACTTTGCCGTTGACCGCTACCGCCTCAGCCCTTTGGGATTCGAACCGGTGTTTGACGGCGGGCTTTCCTTGAGAGCCCCGTCAGTACTAGGGGTCCCTTGGGCGCACATTGTCGCCCAAGGGGTGTTGTGTTCTGTTATGCAACCAGATCAAAACGATCCGCGTTCATGACCTTTGTCCACGCTTCGACGAAATCACGTGCGAATTTTTCGGCGTTGTCGTCTTGGGCGTAAACTTCGGAATAGGCACGCAGGATAGAGTTCGAACCAAGCACAAGATCGATGCTTGTCGCGGTCCACTTAACCTCATTGGTCTTGCGGTTGCGGATTTCGTATGTGCCGTCTTCGGTCGGAACCCATGTGTAGGTCATATCCGTCAGGTTGACGAAGAAGTCGTTGGTCAACTGGCCGACACGATCGGTGAACACGCCATGCGCGCTTCCGCCGTGGTTGGCACCCAGCACACGCATACCGCCGATCAAGATCGTCATTTCACGTGCAGTCAGACCCAGAAGCTGTGCCTTGTCGAGCGTCAGCTCTTCCATCGACACGGCGTACTTTTCCTTTTGGAAGTTGCGGAAGCCGTCGACCAGCGGTTCGAGGACTTCAAAGCTGTCCGCGTCGGTCTGATCGGCGGTGGCGTCGCCACGGCCTGGTGCAAAGGGTACGTCGATGTTGTGGCCCGCAGCCTTGAGCGACTGCTCCAGACCCACGTTACCCGCCAGAACGATCACATCTGCAACGGATGCGCCCGTCTGCGCTGCGATGGGTTCGAGAATACCCAACACTTTGGCCAGACGCTCGGGTTCGTTCGCCACCCAGTCTTTCTGCGGAGCAAGACGGATGCGGGCACCGTTGGCACCGCCGCGCTTGTCCGACTGACGATAGGTGCGGGCAGAATCCCAAGCCGTTGCGATCATTTCGGCAGCTGACAAGCCGCTGTCCGCGATCTTGGCTTTGACCGCATCTACATTGTAGTTGGTCGCGCCTGCCGGAACTGGATCTTGCCAGATCAGGTCTTCTGCCGGAACGTCATTACCAAGATAGTTGGCTTTGGGACCCATGTCGCGGTGGGTGAGTTTGAACCATGCGCGGGCAAAGGTATCAGCGAAGTACGCGGGATCTGCGCGGAATTTCTGGCAGATTTCGTTGTAGATCGGATCGACCTTCATCGCCATGTCGGCGTCCGTCATCATCGGCATGTCGTGCTTGTTGGGATCCGATGCGTTCACTGGTTTTTCAGAGTCAGGCATGTTGACCGGCGCCCACTGGTTTGCGCCAGCTGGGGATTTGACCAGTTCCCAATCCCAGTCAAACAGGTAATCGAAATAGCCCATATCCCACTGCGTCGGGTTCTTCGTCCAAGCGCCCTCGATGCCTGAAGTAAACGCGTTGGCCGCTTTGCCATCTTGACCAGGGTTGTCCCAACCGAAGCCTTGGTTATGAACCGGGCAGCCTTCGGGTTCGAAGCCAATATTCTCGCCCGTGCCAGCGCCGTGCGCTTTGCCCACTGTGTGTCCGCCACAGGTCAGCGCTGCGGTTTCTTCATCGTTCATCGCCATGCGGGCGAAGGTTTCGCGGACGTGCAGTGCCGTGCGGGCCGGGTCAGGCTGGCCGTTCACGCCTTCGGGGTTCACATAGATAAGGCCCATGTGAACCGCTGCGAGCGGGTTGTACATTGTGTTTGGCGCATCAAGATCGTCGTAGCGATTTTCGGATGGCGCAAGCCATTCGTCTTCGGCACCCCAGTTGATGTCCGTTTCCGGGCCCCAGATGTCTTCGCGACCAAAGCCGAAACCAAAGGTTTTGAGCCCCATGGATTCATACGCCATGTTTCCTGCGAGGATGATCAGGTCAGCCCACGACAGCGCGTTGCCATATTTCTTTTTGACCGGCCAAAGCAGACGACGGGCCTTATCGAGGCTTGCGTTGTCAGGCCAGGAATTGAGAGGGGCAAAGCGGATGTTGCCGGAGCCAGCGCCGCCGCGACCATCACCCATGCGATACGATCCAGCGGAGTGCCACGCGAGGCGGATCATCAGGCCACCATAGTGGCCCCAATCTGCTGGCCACCATTCCTGGCTTTCGGTCAGCAAAGATTTGACGTCTTCTTTGACCGCATCAAAATCGAGCGCCTTGACCGCATTGCGATGATCGTAATCCGCATCCATCGGATTGGTGCGCGCGCCGTGCTGGTGCAGGATGTCGAGATTGAGTGACTTCGGCCACCATTTGGTGACGCTGTTACCCATACCAGTATTGCCACCATGCATGATGGGGCAACCACCGGGATTGTCGAGATTATTGCCGTCCATGAAAAACTCCCTCGCGTTGAATCAGATGAGCGCGGACGCCCGTTCTAGAATGGTTCTAACCATGGGTATCAATAATTTCCAATTGGATATTCAAAAGAAAATGATAAGTTTTCCAAATGATATGATTGACCATCAAACAACTTAGATATTTCGATGCGTTAGCGCGACACCAACACTTTGGACGCGCTGCAGAAGCCTGTGCGATCTCACAACCGGCCTTATCGTTACAGATCAAGGAACTGGAAAACATGGCCGGGGCCAAATTGGTCGAACGCGGCGCGAGAACGGTGCGTCTGACGGCCATTGGAGAGGATTTTGTCGCCAAGGCGCGGCAGGTCTTGCTGGGCATTGATGAACTGGAAGACCTGATGCGTGCGTCGCAAGGCCCCTTTGCAGGACGGTTCCGGCTTGGTGTTATCCCGACGGTTGCACCATATCTCTTGCCTGACACCATCTCAGCGCTGACGAAACGGTTCCCAGAGATCGATCTCGAATTACGGGAATCCGTCACCAAGTCTCTTGTCGCGGACTTGCTCGAATCGCGACTGGACGCGGCGATCGTCGCTCTGCCGATTTCGGAACCGGCGTTACGGGAATTCGCATTGTTCCAAGAGGACTTCGTTCTGGTCCGCTCGTGCAATGACGACGACAAACCCGTACCAAGCCCGGACATGCTCAAAACGATGCGCCTTTTACTGTTGGAAGAGGGGCACTGTTTTCGCGATCAGGCCTTGTCATTCTGCGAAATCACCAAGACGCAACCGCGTCAATTGATGGAAGGCAGTTCGCTTTCAACTCTCGTTCAGATGGTTGGGGCGGGCATGGGAGTGACCCTGATCCCTGAAATGGCGGTCGCGCTGGAAACGCGAAATGCGAAGGTGTCTGTTGCGACATTTGACGCGCCCAAACCTAACCGAACGATCGGGATGGTGTGGCGTAATACCAAAGGGGCTGGCTTCTGACTCATTAGGGATTTCTGAGGTTCCCAGCTCGCCCGCGCTCTGATTCCATG
>CANNCS010000053.1 GCA_947503115.1 uncultured Marivita sp. | reverse complement strand
ACGCTGCGGGTATCTATTCAAACGTCAAGCTGGTCTCATCCTCCGTTACCTCAAATACCGGCGGACTGGATATTCTGACCCGAGGCGTCAACCTGCTTGATGACCGGCCATTTGATTACCTCTCAAGTGATGGTTCTCAAGTTCTCAATTTTGGAGACATTGTCAGACTTTCAGCTGATCATGCAGGTACAGGTAATCAGGGCGGTTATTATCGTTTCATGGGCGTGGATGACACCACGCTTGATCTTGTTGAAGCTGATTATGAAGATTTCGCGTATTGGTATGAAGAGACCGCGACCAAAAACGTACCAGCGCTTAATGTTTCTGCGTCAGACTCTGTCGCCGTCGGTGGCTTGGTTGTTCGTAACTTGGTCGAGAGCAGAGCGGATGCGCTTCTGGATAGCGTTACAATTCAGGCAGGGTCTCTACAGGTAGAAGCTGAGGAAACCTCAACAGTTCTTGCTGTCAATAATAGTGAAGTGTCTTCATCGGGTGGCAGCTCTTTTGGGACAGGCACCTCTCTTGCAGTAAATGGTGTTATCGCAACAAATACTGTTCTTGCCGCTGCGCGCTCCCAAATTTTGGATGGTGGCGTAACGACGACCTCCGGCGATTTGACAGTCACAGCTGACAATACGTCTGTGATCGTTTCCCGGAATATTGCCAATGTTACGTCTGGTGACACTGGTGTGAATGTTACTCTCGCCTTCAATACGATCGGATATCAGGCGCAGAATGTTCTATTTAATACAATTGATGCGTTATTAGGGACCAGTATTGGGACTTCCGAGCCATCGGTTACGATGGCGCGCATTGAAAATACAGCGCTCGATATAGCTGGCGCACTCACCTTGAGTGCTCAAAATGATGCCACGTTGCGCGCCACTGTGAGCAACGAAACGGAATCCAAGGCAGAGGCTTTGGTAAATGCAAGCAGCCTTGCGGTGGGTGCTGTCCTGTCCAGTAATATGGTCGCAATGCAGACCGATGCCTATCTGGGAAGTGGGGCTACAGAACCGGCAACCTTTGGCACGCCTATCGTTGCTGGCGTGGGCGGGGCTGTCACTGTCGAAGCGCTCGAGACAGGCGCAATTGTTGCAAATACCAAGCTGGAGGCAATTTCCTCAACCACAAACGATGCCGGGATAGGCCTCGTCATGCAGGCTCTGCAAGACGAAGAGGGGCTGGATTTCACGGATCGCTCAGGCACGCGCACGGTTAATACAGGAGATTTGGTGCGTATTGCCGCTCCCGATTTTGTCTCGTTGGATACGGCTGACGTATTGACGGCTGGTGATCGTGTTGAGCTGTCCTTTGATACGGGAGAGAGCAGTGCAGGTGATGTCTTTGAGTTTATTGGGACAGACGATAGTGACGTCGAGTTGGAGCTTGAAGACTACTCGGATACCAGCCGCTGGCGACAGGTGTTGGGTGAGGCGGGAGAGCTTTACAGATTTGTCGGCAATGACCCGCAAAGCATTGATTTGGGTACGGCTGATTATAGCGACACGTCGTCTTGGGAAAGTGCTTCTGGCACTGTTCTTTCAGCGCTTGAGGCGTTTGGGGTTGGCACCAATGTTACAGATTCAGATGCCTCGGCATTCGGCGGTCTAATCGTTCGCAATGACTTGCGTACAGGGGCTCAAGCTCTTGTCGAGAACTATGCCATCACCGCTGATGGTGATGTGCGTATTGCCGCTGAGACATCTGCCGTTATTACGGCCCAGGCAGACAGCACGGTTACAGCATCTGGTGGTTCGGCGTTTGATGGCGGAACGGTTGCCGCGGTTAATGGCGTGATTGCAACCAATTTGGTGTTATCGGATACACTTGCGACTGCTCAGTTTGGCAGTGTCACTGCGACCAATCCAACGGCTGATGCAAATCAGACTGGCGCGATTTCCATTTTTGCGGAAAACCTGACCAAGATCTCGGCGAGTGTTGATGCTGCCACTGAGTCCGGTGGGTATTCCATTGGTATTAATCTTGCGTTCAATACAATCGGGTTTGACCCGCAAAATATCTTTGCTCAAGCGTTAGATGTGCTTTTGGGCGGAGTTTTTGGGACGGAAAACAGTGTTGAGACGAAGGCGACAACACTTGGTCTGGATCTTGATGCCGCCGGCAATATTTTGGTTCAGGCCGACAGCAAGTCGACGATAACAGCGGTTATCATCAACTCTGCCATCAGCACCTCCCTTGCACTCGCCGGGGGGTCTGACACCGTCGCCGTCGCCGGGACCATGGCTCTCAATCGCGTCAGTGCCACCACGCAAGCCAGTCTTGGTGCGACCAGTGGTGCTGTCCAATCGGGCGGCACGCTTTCGGTCACATCCGATCAGATCGCCAGTATTCTGGCTGACGTTCAGGCAACCTCAGTGGCGGTCGGTCTGGGGCTGTCCGGGGGCAATTCGGGGATCTCCATCGGCGTTGTCATTGCGCGTAACTTCGTGCGCGCAGAAAACAGTGCCATTCTTGCGGCCGGTAACAGCCTCTTAGTGGGCGCTGATGACAGCAACACACGGGATATTACCGTGCGCGCCGATCGCACGGGCTCTATCTCGTCAAATACCACCGCGGCTGCTGTCGGGGTGGCCGCGGGTGTCGGAGCCGCGGTGGCGGTTAGCGGCGCAGGGGCCATTGCCATCAATACGATCGCTGGTGGCAACAGTGCGCTGCTCTCGGAAAGTTCGGTTCTCAGGGGCGCCAATCTCACTGTCTCGGCCACCGATACGGCCAGCATAGATGCAGATGTTCGCGCCTCTGCGATTTCCGTGGCTGTCAGTCCAAGTGCCAATGCCACAGCTGTGGCCGTGGGCATGTCCTTTGCCATCAACGAGATTGGTTGGGACAGTTTTGATCCCGGCGCTGCGGATTATGTCAGCTCCGCATTACCCTCGGAGGTTGCAACTCTTGTAGCTGGAGACACAGTCCGCATTGATGAAGGCCCCCTCACAGGGCGTATCTACGAGTATCTTGGACCCACCGAGACCAACCCGGACCTGGCCCTCCAGGAATACGAAGATCGATCCTTATGGAAGCGCCTTGACCGGGTGTCTGACACGGCTGTCACATCGGCTGTGATTGAAAACAGTTCTGTGGATGTCACAGGGGCGCTCAGCGTCGCCGCGATCTCGCGCGCCACAATTGATGCGGATGTGGCTGCCCTGACCGTCGGGGTCGGGGCCTCAACCAAAGCTGGCAAGGGGATCAGCGTTGGAGGGGCTGTCGCGCTCAATGACATCGACATGGATGTCAAAGCGCAAATCACCGGGAGTACGCATACGCTGGAGGCCGCCAGCCTCAGCGTCACGGCAGATAATTTTGCCTCTATTCAAGCCCAGGCCCTGGCCGCGTCCATCAGCGCAGGTCTGGCGCCTACGACGGGTCTTTCGATCAGTGTCGGTTTGGGCTTGTCCCTCAATGCCATATCGGGCGATACGTTGGCAGAGATCGATGGTCTCTCGACGATCAACTTGGATGGAAATCTTACGCTCAAGGCTACCTCCGGGGGGCCATCCGAGGAAGTGGTCGCCAGCCCATCGGTCTCAGCAAGTGACTTTGATGATGCGTCCGAACAGGCTCTGGTCTCCGAGACCCTTGCGCCTGGTGGGCTCACAGAAGCCGCACTTGATGGCGCTTCATCTGCCACGATCCAGACGCTGGTCACCCTGATCAATGCAAACTTCGCCGGGGATGATATCCAGCTCGCCGGTGCGCAGCTCATTGGGGACAGTGACGGGCAGGAAGGCTGGTCGCTGACCGCACAAACCGCCTCCGGTGTGACCCGTGTCTTCTCGATCAATTTTGATGATGACGGCAATCTGGAAATCATCGCGCGTGATTGGGGCGATCTCACAGGCGATATCGCCACGCTGAAAACACTCGCGGCCTTGATCAACACGGAATACGGTCTTATTGAGATCATCTCGGATGCGGATATCGAGGCGGGCCTTGTGCGTCTGGAGAGAGCGTCTGACAGCAATGCCTGGGTTCTGGTGGACCGTCAGGTGCGACAGTTCCGGATGTCGTTTACCGAGACCGGGGATTTGGTGATCGGGCGCCCGACAATTTCGGCTGTCAGTGCCGCAGCAGCTCTGGCTGTTGGCGCTGGCAAAACGGGGATTGCGATCTCTGGGGCAGGGGCTGCGGCACAAAACATCGTCTCCAGCAACACACGCGCAACGCTTGCCAATACCGATGTGACGGTCACCGGCGCGCGGACCCTGAGTGTCGAAGCGCAAAATACCGGCGCCATTCAAGCCACAATCCTGTCGGCCGCGCTTTCTGCCGGGCTTGGCAAAACAGGTGCCGGCGTGGGTCTTGGTGCGGCGGTCTCAATCAACGAGCTCGGAGGCTCCGACGGGACAGCGGCCGATATCAGGGCAGAAATTCTCAACACCGATATCTCTGCCTCCCAATCCAGCCTTGCGGTCACAGCGCTGAACGATCAAAGCATCTCGGCCCTTGTGCTTGCAGGGGCTGTGGGTGCGGGTGTCGGCAAAACCGGTGTGGGGGCGGCAGGCTCCGGGGCGATCTCACTCAACGATATCAATGTCCAGACCACCGCCCTGATCTCGGGCGAGGCTGCAGGGGGCACGGGCACAGCGATCACCGTTGCGAGCCTTGATGTCACCGGGCGTGAAACAACTCAGATTGATGCCTTCACAGGGGCTGCATCTGTGGCCTTTGCCGCCGGGTCCACGGCAGGCGGCCTATCTCTGGCGGCCTCTATTGCGCGCAATGAGATTGCCGGTGGTGTGAAAGCGGAGATCGAAAACGTCACCCGCGGGATTGTCTCTACAAAAACCAGCTTTGGATTGGGTGAAACCAGCGCATTGTCTGTGCTGGCGGACAGCCAGGCGGTGATCAATGCCAATGTGTTCGCGGCGTCGATTGCCGCTGGTTTTGGCAAGGTGGCAATTGCCATTTCTGGTGCCGGAGCGTTTGCAACAAACCTCATCGGCAGCGCGGCGCAGGCTCAGGTCACAAATAGCGATCTCACCGCAACAGGCGGCGATGTTGATATCCTCGCCATGGGCACCGGCGATATCATGTCCAATGTGCTGGCGGCCTCTGCTGCTGTGGCCGTGGGCAAGACAGGTGTTGGGGCCTCCGTGGGGGTGGCTGTTGCGCGCAATATTATTGGCTTTGGGTCGCGCAATCGAAACGACATTGGTGCCACCTATGCCTCTGATGGACCAGCGCCCACCCAGATTGCAAACGGGGAAAGTGTTTATCTCGCAAGTGGTGGTCGTGCCGGTGAGGCCTATCGCTATATCGGGTCTGATCCGCTGAGTGATGCGGCCGGGATCGCGCTTTTGACGCTCGATTATTCCAATGATGCGCTTTGGGAGCGGATTGATCTTGAGCGCAGTCCTGCTGGAATTACAGCCACGGTCACCAATTCTGATATCGTCACATCCGCAGCGACTGGGGATGTGCGTGTTGAGGCGGTCTCCACACAGAGCATTGATGCGCTTGCTCTGGCAGGCTCGGTTGCGGTTGCAGCTGGCAAAGTCGGTGTGGCGGCCGCAGGCAGTGGTGTCGGGCTCAATAACCGCATTGCTGTGAGCATCTCGGCGGCGATCGATGGGGGCAGTGTCACCACGCGCCGTCTTGATGTGCTGGCCAGCGATGAAAGCGAGATCCGCGCTGTTGCAGGAGCGGCGTCCGTCGCTGCTGGATTTGGGGCCGTGGGTGTGGCCGTCTCCATCGGCGTGTCGATCGCGCGCAACGAAGTTGACAATGATGTGCTGGCCAATGTCAGCAATGCCACACTCACTCTGAGCAATACAGACGCCGCTCAGGATGCGCTCAATGTTCGCGCCACCACAGGGATCGAGCGCGCAGGTATCGACATGTCGAGCCTGACTGCAGAGGAGCTTGATCTGGCGGCCAGCACCACGCTTGTCGAGATGGAGACGCTCAGTGTCAGTGGCGGGGTCATTAATATGGCCGACCTGCTGAACAAACTTGAGGCTCAGGGCGCTGTGATCTCAGGCACTTTGCATCAGGTGGCGTATGAAGCCTTCGATGAGGGCGCGATCTGGCAAGTTGAAGAGCGCGATGGGTCCGGCACTGTTCTGCGGGTCTGGCAGATCGAGACAGAAAACACCGGCGGCGATTATAGTGCGGCGGCATTGACCCGCGCTGATCTTGTCGATCAGGTTCGGGGTATTTTGCAGGGCGAAGGCGATATTCGCCTTGATGTTGTTGAAGAAGGCCGCCTCTGGAAAGCAGCGGATGCCACCGGTCAGATCTGGACCATCGATGGCACCGGCTCATCGATTGTCGCGCATAAAGCCACAATCAGCGCATTGGCTGCCGCAGCCTCCCTATCGGTTGCCGCTGGCAAAGTCGGGATCGCTGTGGCTGGCGCCGGGGCTGCCTCCACAAATATTGTGTCCTCTTCAACCCGTGCGCTCTTGCGCGACAGCGATGTGGAGCGGGCAACAGATACACCCATAACCGCGGGGGATGTGCGCGTCGAGGCCCAGGCGTCTTCGCGGATCGACTCGGCCGTTCTGTCTGCCGCGCTCTCGGCCGGGATTGGTAAGGTGGGGGTCGGTGTGGCCATTGGGGCCTCAGTGGCCAAAAACTTCATTGGAGACGCCTCCGGGACCACGCCACGCCTGTATCTTGGCGAAACCAGCGCCATTGTGTCGGGTGGGATGATCAACCTCTCCGGTGGCTCGGTCATCGTTGATGCGGATAACCTCCAGGCCATCAATTCCCTGGTTTTTGCCGGCGCAGGGGCCCTTGCCGCAGGTGCGGTTGGGGTGGCGCTTTCCGGCTCCGGGGTGGGCGTGCTCAATGAAGTGGCAGGCACCACACGTGCGGCCATCGAAAAGGCTGCGGATATCAGCGCGGCTGGTGTGGATGTGCGTGCTGACAGCACGGCTCAGATCAATGCAGCTGCCGGGGCCGTGGCTCTCAGCCTGGCTTTGGGCAGTGTTGGAGTTGCGGTCTCCATCAGCGCCACAGTTGCTGAGAATATCATTTCCAGCAGCACAGTGGCAGAGATTGTCCGTGATGGGGCAACAAGCCGTGGGATGATCGAGACCGGCGGAGCGATCATCGTAAAAGCCACCGACAGTGCCAAAATTCAGTCTTACGCAGTTGCGGCATCGCTTTCAGCCGCAGCTGGCTCTGTTGGGATTGCAATTTCCGGAGCGGGGGCCTCTGCGACCAACCGTATCCTGGGGGGTGCGGAAACAGCCCTGGCCCGGATCGAAGGCTATGACATTGGCCAGAATGGCCAATCTGCAGGGGCTGTCACGGTTGAAGCCCTCTCTAACGGGGATATCACGTCCCGTGTGGCCACGCTTTCGGCAGCACTGGCGGTGGGTTCGGTTGGCGTTGGCGCTGCCATTGGTGTGGCGCTTGCGGATAACGAGATTGGCTATCTCTCCACGCCCCCTAGCTCGACCACCTACACGACACGCTCCAGCGGTGTGACGCAGATTTCCTCCGGTCAGACCGTCCAGACCTATGATATTTATGGCCGTGAAGCTGGGGCGTATAAATACGTTGGTGAAGACCCGCTTGTTGCCAGTGATTTCCCGGATGAGGCCTCTTTGCGTCTTGAGGACCTCGATTATCGCGACACACGCTCTTGGCAGCGTATTGATCTGACACGGTCCGGCGCAAGCGTTACCGCTGAGATTGATAACAGCCAGATCACAGCCTCCGGCTCGGTCGATGTCACAGCAAAAAGCACTCAGAGCATTGATGCGATCATCCTGTCTGGCTCTGCTGCAGTGGCTGCAGGCTCTGTGGGTGTGGGCGTTGCAGGGGCGGGTGTCGGTGTGCTCAACCGTATTGCCACCGATATCTCTGCCCGGATCGACAATGACTCGATCATTGATGCGCGTGATGTCTCCGTGCTGGCGCGTGATGACAGCGCCATCTCCTCTGTTGCCGGGGCAGTGTCTCTTGCATTGGGCGTGGGCTCGGTCGGGGTGGCTGTCTCGGTTGGTGTTTCGAGCGCCATCAATGAGGTTGCCAATGATGTTGAGGCGCTGGTTGAAAACAGCCGCCTGGTCACCGGATCTGCCGGTGATGGTGTGTCCATCCAAGCTATTACAGGCGATATTTTCCCGGATGTCACGCTGCCTGCCGGTGTGACGGCAGCGGGTCTTGATGATGCTTCGCGGACAGAGACCACGGGCTCTGGTGAAAACGAGACCGCGGTGCAGAGCGATGTCGACGGCGATGCCATCCTGCTGGGCGCATTGCGGACCGCCATGGTCAATGCGGGTGAGGAGATCACGGGAGATCTGCGCCTGGCCATCGTTGAAGAAGGCTCGGTTTGGTCGCTCGTGGATACAGTGTCTGGCGCGCAATGGATTTTGCGTGATGGCCTTTCCGGTATTAAAGCCTCGCGGGCCACAATCAGCTCTGTGGCCTTTGCGGCCTCAGCTGCGATTGGTGGCGGGCTTGTCGGAGTGGCGCTGGCAGGGGCCGGTGCAGTTTCGACAAACGCTGTGAACACCAACACGGTTGCTGCCATCCGCGGTGCACATAGCTCGGCCGGGGCTTGGGATACATCGGGCGACCCGATTTCCGTCAAAGCTCAGTCCAAGTCGCGGATTAATGCGTCAGTGCTCACAACAGCTCTGTCTGTCGGTGCGGGCGCGGTCGGGGTCGGTGTGGGCGTTGGGGTCTCGATCTCGAAAAACTACATCGGCTATGATGCCACAGGCAGCCAGCTCACTGGACGTGGGCAAACCCTTGCTGAAGTGGTGAATGCACATCTTGGCACGGCCTCAGGCGGTGATGTGGGCGCACTTCTGGTGCAAGCTCAAAGCAGCCGGGAAATCAATGCAACGGTCTTTGCAGGTGCTGGTGCTTTGGCGGTGGGTGTTGTCGGTGTTGCGGGTGCGGCAGGTGGTGTCTCCTCGATCAACCTGATTGCCGGCGAAACCGTCGCTCGGATTGGCGGGTCTGATACGGTGATTTATGCAAACACGGTCACCGTGGATGCAGATGATATCTCCACCATCGACAGCACAGCGAATGCCGTTGCGCTCAGCTTTGCAGGTGGCGCGTTTGGAGCAGGCATCTCGATTGCGGTCTCCACTGCACGCAACGAGATCCTCAGCGAGACCATCGCTGAGATCTCCCAAAATGACTATGGCGCCAACCCAACCTCCAGCAACCATGGCGAGGTTTACGCGCTTCTCGGGGCTGTCGATGTTTTGGCCAATGACACCGCCTCAATCCGGGCCCGAGGCGCCGCTGTTGGCCTCGCGATTGCAGGTGGTCTTGTGGCTGGCGCTGTCAGCGGGGCAGGGGCAACGGTTGAGAACGTGATTGGGTCTCGGACGGTGGCGCGCGCCTCCAGCATGCGGGTGGAAGCGGCAAACCTCGTCAATATCAAAGCCATTGGCGATACATCCATTGATGCCAAAGTGATCTCTGCGGCCGCGTCCCTGGGCGCAGGGCTTGCGGGTCTGGGCTTGTCTGCCGGTGTGGGGACAGCCCAGAACCGCTTGGGCGAGCGTCGGGATGGTCGCAAATCGGGTGCCTTTACGGATGTGTCCAATGCACATCTGGAAACTGGCAGCTTCTCACTCACGCTTGAGACCAATCTGCAGTCGGTTGACAACGGGACCTATGCGCAGACCAGTGACGGGCGGCTTTTCCAGTATCTTGGTGAAGACGGTGGTCTGATCGACATGGCCGGGTTCAACCCGGATGGCAATCCGGACTGGTTCCAGGTGGGCCAGAACACTGGCGGCACGATTTCGCTCCTGAGCCCGGGCGATGTGACAGAGCTTCTGACCGGCCTGCTGGTGGAAGAAAATGGCAAGTATTATCAATATACCAAGCCAGAAGCGCAGAGCTCCGCGCTTGCCAATCCAGAGGATTGGACGGTGGTGCTCAGCGCCAGCCAGATTGATGCGGCCATCCGGGCGGGAAGCGCAAATACCGTCTCCACAGGAGACGTGCTGCGGATTGGCTCGGAGTATTATGTCTACATTGGAACCGCCGATGTGGCCGCCTCGGGGATTTCTTCTGTCTCAGTGACGCAAGGGGGCGATTGGCTCCATGCCGCTCAGGCGGATATTTCTGAATCGAGCAAGACCGTTTTCTCCAATCCGGATGGTGAGATTGCGATTGCACGGGGCGATTATGTGCAGGTGGGAGATCGTTTCTTCCGCTATATCGGCTCTGATGATCCGACCTTCACACGCGATGCACTCTATTACACCGCGCTTGCCGCGGCAGATCCACTCGATCAGGAGCCGGATTGGCAGGAGACAACCTTCACCTTCACCTATGGGGGAACAGGTGTCTTTATCATTGATGACACCACTTCGGGTGGGCTCATTGATGGGACCACAAATGCAGAAAGTCTGAACGCAACCGCAAGCCAGAGCTCTGTGATCGCCATCCCAGATGGCAGCGGTGGAACGGCTTATTTTGTCTATGATGGGGCCGGCTCGGTGACCATCAATGAGGCGTTCTTCCGCAGCTACATGCCTGCGCATGATCCAGATCCTGATAATGATCCCAACACGCCTGATGTGCCTCCACCGGCTCTGGACTGGGATGTGATCAATACGGGTCTGGCATCGGATGCGGATTGGGATGTGATCACCACGCAGATCGCAAATGGCACCATTCCTCTGCGCTCTGAGGTCGAGACCAGCACAACCGACATATCCACGGCGGATGATGGCTATATTCTTTATGAGCATGCCACTCTTGGGCTCTCGCTCTTCCAAAATGTCAGCGGTGGCGCCATCATCACCAATAGTGATTATGCGCTTGGCCTGATTGAAGGCGGGTTTGAGCCGTCTCAGACGCTCTGGGGGCCGCAGCAAGGGGTTCAGACGGATCTCAACGGAACCTTTGATCTTGAGACGGGTGATTACATCCAGGTCCCTTCAACCTACCTTTCCACAGGTGGGACGTATTTGCGCTATGCGGGCGCAGATCAGACGAATTTCTCGCGCTCAGCGTCCTATTTTGAAGCGGTGGCTGAAAATCTTGGCACAGGCGCGGACTTGGGCTGGCTGGAGCGCTTCGGTGTCTTTGTGGTCGATACCGCGGCAAGCGGCTTTATTGATGGCACTGTGGCCAATGTCAGCGCAACGGCCAACGCAACGGATATTCTCTTCGTCAACGTAAATGGGGATGATCGCTATTACCGCTACACAGGTGTGGATGCGGTCACGATTGATGCGACCTTTATCGCGGACCAGACCTATCTGCAGGCGAGTGGCACAGGCCAGAATGTCTGGATCGACATCACGGATGATGTTGTGCTCAGCACAAATGTGGTGACCGCTCCCAGCTCTGGCACAGTGAATGTGGCGCAAGGACAATTCCTGCAGGTGGGCTCCGGCGCGTCGGCGCGGTTCTTTGAGCGTATGAGCAGTGTCACACGGCCGGTGGATGCCAATTATGCGATTGGCCTGAACGAGTCCGAAGTGCTCTGGGGCATTGTCACGGATGGTGAGAGCACAAATTGGAAAGACGGCTCGATCCTGGCCATTGATACAAATGGTTTGACGCTTCTGCGCCAGTATTCAGCGCCGGCCACTATATCTATCACGCCCAGCACCGATGTGGGCTGGAGCGAAATCATCGCCGCCGATCCAGGCGCTGGGTTTGATGTTGAAAACAACTACCTGACCCCGGCTGGCACGAGCTACGATATCCAGACAGGGCTCTTTGTCCGAGATATTGATGGGCAGGTTTACCAGTATCAGGGTGCAGATCAGACCGGGGTTGATCTCCGGGCGATTGATTTCTCTACGGCAACAGATTGGGTGGATCTCGCCAGTGGTGGTGCCGGTGGCGCCAATATTACCATCGATGCGCAGATGCGGGGCACGATTGATGCCAAGGTTGAAGCGATTTCTGCGGCTGTCGTTGTGGCGCTTGTGGGCGGCGCGGGCAGCGCATCCGGTGCAACGGCCACAAATACCATTGGACATCATGTGGAGAGCATTGTCAGCGACAGTACGCTGACTGCCCCTGTGGGTGACGTGTCGGTGACAGCCGATGACACCAGCACAATTGATGCAACCGTTTTGTCGTCATCGGTGGCGGCAACATTGGGCTTTGGCGGCTCCTTCTCGACTGCTATCGCGCTTGCCAGCGGGTCGATTACGGGCGGGTTGCGGGCTGTTGTCCAAGACAGCACCATTACCACGCGCGATCTCTTCATCCAAACTCAGGATACACGCGATGTCAGCGTGGTGGCTGAAGCCTCGTCTCTTGCGGCAACGGGAATTGGCGTGGCGGTCTCTGGCGGTGGTGGACGTGCCGAGATTACGGACACAGGCACCCGTGAGGCCCTTCTGTCCGGCGGGACGGTGACCCTGGCAGGGGACGCCACAATTGAAGCGATCTCCGATGTGAGCCTCAATGCAGATATTGAGGTCAACTCAATCGCTGCGGGCTTCTTTGCGATTGCTGGTGGGGGGGGTGTGGCCGATGTAGATGCCGGTGGCACACTGACGGCCGAACTCTCTGGCGCAAACATGACGGCACGTTCCGGAACCGTTTCTGTGCGCGCTGACCGGACAGGCACAAGCCGGGCGGCTGCAGAGGGCATGACGGTCGGAACCACTGCAGGGGTTGGTGCCAACACCGCACGGGTTGATACCAGCACAAGCGTTTCGGCGCTCGTGGGTGGGACCGGCGGGTCTTATAATCTGGGCGCTCTGACCATCGAAGCGCTCTCCGCACCTTCAGGCGATAATCTCCTGGCTGAGGCTGTCGCCAAAGCCTCAGGTGGTGGTATCCTCATTGGGGTCCAATCAACCGATGCGGCACTCTATAATACCAGCATTGTGCGCTCTGCCCTCACCTCGGGCGCAAGCCTTACTGTGAGCGGTGCGCTGCGTCTCAATGCAAGTTCTGAGAGCCGCCAGCGGGCTAATTCAGTGGGTGTTGCCGGTGGTCTTGTTGGCGTGGGTGCCACAGATGCCACAGTCAGCTCGACGGCTGATGTGAAGAGTGAGATCGAAGCCGGCGTTACAGTGACCAATGCAGGCTCGATGAGCGTCTCGGCGGTCGCAACGGACGCCAATGACCTTGATATTGTGGCGGGTGCATATGGCCTGGCGGCAGGGGCGGCTGCAACGGGTCGGACGGAATCTGCAGGCTCTGTGTTTGCGGGCGCGCTGGACGGCACGTCCACCTCAAACCGGGCCAATATCACGGTGACAGGTGATCTTGCGCTAACGGCCATCTATACCTCCCGTCCAGACGGGCAGATCTCGACCAGCTCCTTTGGTGCGATTGCCGGGGCAGGGGCGTCCATGCGCCATGTTATCAATGGAGATGTTGATGGCGCCTTCGGCAATTTTGCAAACATCCGTGCGGGCCGGATTGACGCGGTTATCACAGGCCAGCTCGATGGGGGTGGTTATGTAGATGGCAAGACCGGTGGTTTGGCTTCTGGCGCAAGCGCCAATATCAATACAACGGTCAATTTTGTCACCGAAATGCGCTTCGGCGTCAGCGCCAAGGTGGAAACCACCGGATATCAGGAGGCGGATGGCACGCGGATCACCGGGGATTTGCGGGCAATTGTGCGCAATATTCTTGAATATTCCGACAAGGTAAAACTGGTCACAGGCGGGGCGATTTCAGGGGCTGGCGCCTATGGGCGGTTTGAGGCCTACACAGTGGATGCCCGGATCCGGGTTGAAGACAGTGCCGATATCGACACGCATGGTATTTTGGAGTTTGAGGCCTCCGGCACAGGCACAACTTACCTGCAATCTTATTCTGAAACCTTTGGTGCGGCGACAGTCGCATTGGGCGCGGCACGGACCTATGTGACGCCGACCCATGAGATTTTGTTTGAGAATGGCTCCAATGTCCGTGCCGGTGGGAACATGTATCTCAGCACGGGTGTGGATCGGGATCTGAACCTGCCGGATCAAAACTACGAGTCCCGGGTCGACAATTTTGCAGGCTCTGCAATCCCGATCTCGGATCTCAAGACAGTCACACTTTATGAGGCCAACAACCTCGTTCATATCAAAGCGGGTGCCCGTCTCGAAGGCGACAGTAATATCGACATCAACGCCGATGGCTGGGGGGATGTCGGTGTTGAGGGTGTGGCTAAAGCCACCAATTGGACGTCTGGGGTCGCAAATGCCTTGGGCGGCGGCAATGTGGGCTCTGGCAATGGGGAGCGCCGTGCCGTTCTCTTTGGTGAAGTGCGCAATGATGGTGAGATCGTCACCGGCCAGCGGCGCTTTAAGACATTGATCCTGAAGGTCGATGATGACCAAGGCAATATTGTTGAAGACTTTACGGCGC
Source organism: uncultured Marivita sp. (assembly GCA_947503115.1). GTDB lineage: Bacteria > Pseudomonadota > Alphaproteobacteria > Rhodobacterales > Rhodobacteraceae > Marivita. The sequence goes on along the minus strand of CANNCS010000053.1, from coordinate 13,462 downwards.
TTGACTCGGAAGGGCGTCATTCAACAGGCGATATCGACTTCACGGTGATCCGCGCTGGTATTCTGGCGCCGCAATTTGAAGAGATTGAAAAAGCGCGCGAAAAGCTCGCACTTTATGATGGGTCCAACAACACGGATCTGAGGAGCTTCTATCTCAACCAAATCGCCCGTCTTGAGCAGGAATTGCTCGACATGGGGCTTGCCGAGCGTCGCGGTAGCACCATCGTGCCCAGCCTGCCTGAGGCAGATCTGGTGGTGGTGGAGCCGGCCAATGCGCAAGCAGGCCGCGTGCGGATTTTGTCGGATTATTTGACGGGTAGCAGCACCGGTCTCTTTGACACGCCAAAAGATGCGCGGATTGAGATCCAGAACAATACCCATGCCCAGTTGGAAATCACGGGCTTGAGCATCCCAACGTTCAATGGCGGGGTCTATTTTAACGGAACAGATATCACCTCTGATGATCAAAATACGCCAACATCGCTCATTCTGGAAGAAAACACCCGGAACGTAGACCGCAATAACCTGACCTATAATTCGGATGATAATCTTGGCACCAAGGATGCTGATAACCGGACGGTTGCATTCAACTTCTCTGCAACGACTGTGAGCGCCACCGAGGCCAATCCGGAAATCAAGATTTCGGTCGCCAATATCAACAACTTTGTTGATCCCAATACGGGCTTTATCCCGCCGAGCCAGAGCATCAATATTACAGGTGATATTATCGCGCCGACGGCGCGTTTGGATATCATCAACCCGTCCAAAGGGGGTTCGGTCAATATCCTGGGGCAAATCCAGGCGGCTGAGATCTTCATCCAAGCCAAGAACGCGATCAATATCCTGGGCGTATTGATGCAGCATGTGGGTGGCGATCCGGTTGGGATTTTCCTCGCCAACAGCTCGCTTCTGCGGGGCTCAAATGGCACTGATCCCACCTCCCTTTTGGCTGTTCAAAATTGGCTTAATGGGCTGAATCTTGACCCCAATGCGCCGAACCTTTTGGCCGACCGGATCACAATTGATGCCGAATATATCAATGTGAACGGGCTTATTCAGGCCGGTAAAAAAGATTTTGATTTGGTTCTGGGGACCACGGAGCAGGCTCTGATCCAGAATGCCATCAGGGCGGGTCAGAACTTCACCAATATTGTCCTGCCAAATAATGATTTTACGGGGATTTACAGCAAGCAGGAAAAAGCCCTGATCATCAAAGCCATGCGTCCGCGTGGTGGAACGGTGTCGCTGACCGGGCATATCGTGAATACAGGCGAGGGCCGGATCCTCTCTCATGCGGCCTATCCGGAAATTTCCATCACCAACAACATGGCTCTGCCTGATGTGACGGTGAAGCTGGAAACGATGGATGTGGATACGCGCGGCGATGGGGTCATCTATATCGAGGACAAAGCTCGCAATCTGATCACGACCTACACCAAAGAAGCCAGTGGGACGGTCAGTGTGGCCGTAGCTGATCGGATCACAGGGGCGGCAATCACCTCCTTTGGGCATGCCACAACTGGTAGCTACCAACCACTTGCCAACCAGCGCTATGCGTGGGCCATTGGGGAATCCTCACGGACCCGCGAAACTGCGCGTTGGCAGGAAAAAGGCTGGCTCGGCATTATTGATCTTGGCACGGATAATATTCCGGTGCCCCCGGTCACCCAAATTCTCAGTCAGGAACTCATTCCGGATTCGAACTATTTCTATACCCGTGACGTGAGCGGTGTTGGTAATGCTGGTATCAGTTTGCCGGGCGATGAATTCGCGAATGTCTCTGAATCGGGCGGTACACTTTACACCTATACGCGCGACGTCGTCACAACTGATGCCACCGATTGGAAGCAGACATATTACAATGTGCGCTCCTCCTGGTATGGTAAGAAGACCTATACCTATCAGTATGAACGGACTGTGGGCCGGTTCACCACGCATTCGCACTCGATTGCGGCGGACCGGATGATTGAGATCGATTTCCTGTTCAATACGGCAGGATCGGTCAATGTGAATGCAGGCTCTTCCAGCATTTTGGTGGATGGCCAGATCCTCAACGAGCGTGGCACCACCACACTCACCACGCAAAAAGACATCACAGCAAAAGCCACCCTCTCCAGCCAGGTTGATCTTGGACCAGAAGAGCAAGCCACAACGGCATCCGTGGGCGGCAAGTTCGTCTCTCTGACAGCCGGTGGCCGTATCGGCACCGATACTGTTCCGTTGCCCGTCAATGTGAGCCAGTTACCTGATGCCCGGCTTGATGCGACGACCTTGGGCGGCAAGATCAATATTGATCAAGCATCAGGGGATCTCGCAATCGGTGAAGTGATTTCCCAGAATACAACGACCGGCTATCGCGGCTCGGTGAGGGTCTCGGCGCAAGATGATATCTTTGCCTCGGATCTGACCGTTGCAGCCTCTGTGACAGGGGCGGATATCACCCTGGTTTCGGAGCGTGGCTCGGTTGGCAGTTCGACCAATATTCTCAAAATCGACACATCCGGCATTCGCGCGGAAGACCACCTGACGATTACGGCTGTAACTGGTGCACATATACGTGAAATCTCCGGCGATCTGCGTGTGAACCGCATTGATGCGGGTGAGACGCCGTCAGGCTTCCTGCCGATCGAGGATGTCGCGATTTATGTGCCGAATGGCAGTATTCTGGACAGCAATGATCGCTCTGTGGTCGACACCCGCGCCATTGAGCAACTTCTGGGCTCGGTCTGGACCGACATGGAGCTGACAGAAGAGACGGGGGCTTCCAACAAGGTCGAAGACGCCAAGACCGCATTGCAGGCCGCCAAGACCCGTGAATACCAGACCTATTGGCGCTGGCGCGATTTGCATGATCAAACCGCTTATGACGCTGTTATGGGCGGCGATGATACGGCGTTTGTCATTGATCCGGACGAGGAGGCCGCACTTCTGGACTTCTATGAGGCCCAAGCGACAGAGCTTGGCTCAAGTGATCCTACAGGGGATGCCGCTGCGCAAATCGAGGTGCTGCGAACCACCCGTGCCGAACAGTTCCGCACGCTCAATGCACGTTACCTTGAGCCCACTTATGGGACGGTTTCGGGGACGGCCACCGCAGGGCAGGTCGTCACCCTCACCTGGTCTGGGACCAATCGTCAGGTCACAACAGCGGCAGATGGCACCTGGTCAGCCGCCTTTACCAAAGACGAGCTTCTTGGGGTCAACGGGACCGATGATCCGGGTGTGCCCTCGACGGATGTGGGCACGGTTGAGACGTTCACACTCGATGAATATAACCCGAACTATGTTGAGGCCCTCACTCAGCGCGAGATCGACCGTATCGAGGCGTCCATCAAGATCTGGACAGCAGACGAGCTGCTTTATGGCTACGGCGTTGGTTTGCTGCAGCCTGTTACAGATACGCGAACCTCTATTGAGGACCCAAATATTTCGGCGGGCACCCTGCGCATCGAAGTTCAAGGCAATGTGGGCCTGACCTCGGGCTCTGTCCTCATTGACATGAGTGAAGAGCTGACCACCGAGAGCCGTATTCTGCTGGCAGCGGCAGAGCGCTCGGATATCAATTTCCTGCTCACCGATCAAATCTCGGCATCGGTCGATTTTGATCCTGCAACCCGTACAATCACACGTGCCAGTGGGACGGGAGATTGGGACACGCTCTTTGAGGCCGGGGATATCCTGCAGGTCAATGGCAGCACGCAGAACGCAACAGAGGAGGCCTTCTACACAATCGAGTCCGTGACGGCCGATACGATTGTGATTGCAGAGGCGAGTTCCAAACAGATCATTGCGCTCGAAGTCGATATCGATGTGACCTTGGCGTCCGTGTCACTGAACCCCCTTGGGGAGAGTGCCAGCAGCCTTGTGAGTTTTGAACGTACCGGCGACTTCACAGGTACCATCACCAATACCGGCGGCGATCCCTTTGACGTCTTTGAGGTTGGTGACGCCCTGGTTGTGGCCAATCTCAGCCCGGTTGTGGAAGGCTTTGCAGACAGCGCCATCCGCTCGTCGGACAATGTAAATGGTGAGGACACCGCCTTTGTCATCACGGCGATCAGTGCTGATGGCACAGTTCTGACCGTCGAGACCACAAAAGCCGATGGCATTATCGATGAGACGGACATTGGGGTTGCGTTGCGCACCGTTGTGCCTGTTCAGTTCATCGAAGTCATCTTGCGGGATGATTTCAACGTCGAAGCCACAGGGCAGATAGATGTTGTGGCGGGGGGCGAGGTCTTCCTCGGCTCTGAGGCCCAATCCATGGAATTGGGCCTGGTGCAGGCTGATGGACCTGTGCGTCTCAAAACGTCTGAGAGTATTTTCAATGCGGCCGGGGGGACGGATCCCAACGTTGTCACGGCAGGGTCTGTGCTCTTTGAGGCCTCAGACGGACAGATTGGGACCTCAGATGCACGTGTCTGGTACAATCTGACAGGTGTGACCGCCGATATGACGGCACGCGCGAGCGGGGACATCTGGCTGGGTGAGACGGCAGGTGACATGCGTGTTGCAACTGTCTTCTCATCGGGTGGCGATGCGGATCTTTACGCAGTTGATGGCAGCATCATCGATGCGCTCTCGTTGAGTTTCGTCAATATCGAGGCGGCGGACATTCGTCTGCACGCCGCAGGAACGATTGGTACGGATGCCAATCCGTTTGAGATCGATGCGCGTGGGGATGGTACCGGTGTTGGCCGCGGATGGGTGACCCTGATCGCGGGCGATGGGATCGTTCTTTACGAAGATTCTGACATGAGTGTGCGCAGTGTTTATGTCGCAGATGGCGATGTGACACTGACGGCTCTGGGCTCCATGCAGGACGCAGTGGATCTCTCCGATCCAACCGATCCTTACAGTGCAGATGAGACAGAGATCGCAAGCCTGCCGCGGGCGGATATCTATGGCAACAACATCACGCTGCGCTCTGTAAACGGCTTTATTGGCGGCGCCGGCAATGCGCTGGATATCGATATGGCGCGCACAGCCCTTGGCGTGCTGACCACAGAGAGCTTCCAGGACAGCTATATCACTCAGGTCGATTCAAACGGCGTGGGGAATGGCAATATCTATGTCTATACGATTGAGACCAGTGATCCGCTGTCACAAATCCAAAACCTTGTCTTTGGCGGTGTCCTGGCGGTTGGTGATACAATCACCACCACCATTGAGAGTGTTGTCATCACCTACACGGTCCGTGATGAGGACCTGCAGGACAGCAATGGCTCTGCAGTCACAGGCGACAGTCTGATTGCACGCCAGAACGTGGCCACTCAGATTGCAGCCCGGATCAATGCCAACGCGACCTTGTCTGAGATTGCAGAGGTTGATGCGGCGCTTGAGGCCACGCTGGGGGCTGTCCAACTGACGGCCCGCCGTCCAGGTGTTCCATACTCGGCCTTCATCTCGATCACCTCAGCCACGGCAACAGCCCAAGTGGAAACAGTTGAGGCCAATGATATCGGGCGGACAGCCTTTATCACGGCCTCAAACGGCTCCATCCTGAATGCCGCCGGTCTTGATGAAAACGGCGACCGGATTTCCAACGTCTCTGGCGGTCGTGCCTATCTGGTGGCGCGCTACAATATTGGGGAGATTGACAATCCGATCTTCAGCCGGATTGGTGTCCTGCAAGGTAAGTCCACAGAAGAAAACACCTATCTTGCCAATTCCGGGGACCTGGAAGTTCAGGCCTTTGGGGATGCAGCAGCAGCAGGCATGTTTGCCGGCGGCGAAGTTATCGTCAGCGCCTCCTCACCGGTAAATATCACCAGCAGCGTCGATGCTGTGGGCGATATCCATTACATCGCAAATGACAGTTTCGATCCTGATGATGACACCATCACGGTGGCCTCTGGTGTCACTGTGCTCTCCCGTGAAGGGTCGATCCGTTTTGATGCGGGCGATCACTTTGTGCTGGAAGCCGGTGCAACTGTCGAAGCGCTGCGCGATATCTTCATCAATACCGATTATGATGTGCTCACCACTGATGATGGGCGCGGCGGGGATGTCACCATCGCCGGGACCATGGTCACCAGAGGTGTCATCGAAGAGATCATCAGCCCGTCTGAGGCCGCATATAACGTGACCACAGCTGGGGATCTTATCATCCGAACCAGCACGTTTGGTGTAGATGCTGTCGATATTACCGGCACCCTGACCTTGGCACGCGATTTTGTGCTCGACACCTATGCGGGTGCCGACGCGATCAACATCGCGACAGATCTCGCAGCTGCCAATATCCGTATCCGGACAGGCGCCGATAATGATATTCTGGATGTTGAGGGGGATATCTCCACTTTCGGATATCTTGGGGCTGATTGGGTTGCTCCAGACACTGAGACTGCAGCAGCGAAACTGGAGCGGGTCTCCATTCAGCGCGGCGATGTCATTATCGATTTTGGGAATGACAGTGATCCTGAGGACCAGTTCCTCATTGCAGGCGACATCAACGCTTTGCGTGACATCCGCATCTACAAATTGCCTGAGGTGCAATATGTTGCGCTTGAGCGGGACATTTACACAGTGCGCTCGGGCTTTGGCCTGAATGTTGAAGCAGCAGGTGCCGCGCAGGCCGTCACGTCTGGTATCGAAGACAGCATGGTGCTGGCCAATGTCAGTGGCCGTGGTCAGCTCACCGCAGCAGCAGAGACGTTCGAGGGATTGCGGGAAGGCGATCTGCTGCGGATCACTCAAGGAAGTGCCGTACAGCAGATGGCGGTGCGCGCTGTGTCCGAGGATGGCAGCCAGATCACTCTGAGCACAGCCTTCGGGACAAGCTTCAGCCTCGGTGTGACTACAACCGTTTCTGTGGAGCGCAAGCTCGATGCCAATCTGCAGATGAATGTTGGCGACACACTTCTTCTGACCTCACCCGGGGGCACCAGCCGCCCAGGCACGTTCCAAATTGCTGACATTGATGACAGTGGATATCGTTTGGTCTTTACCGAGGGGTCCACACGTCTCCTGGAAGGGGTGCAGATCGATGCGTTCGACCGGCTCTATTCCCTGCAGCTTGATCCGTCGCAGCCCGTTCTTGTGCAAAACGGGGATCAGGTCCTGTTTGAGTTCGATGGCCAGCCCGTCATCTATACCTATATTGGCTTCACCAAACGGACCTATGATCTCTCTGCTCTGACCGAAGAGGATCTGACATCAGGCTTCCCAGCGCTTTGGGAACTCACTGATGTTGCAGATTATGCCAATAATACCGGGGCCTTGATTGCGACAGCCAGCGAGGCGGGCAATTTTGTAGCCGGGCGGGATTTCACGCTCTGGACCGGTGGTGGTGACGACAGCTTTATCACCGAAGGCGCCATCGATGCGGGTCGGAACGTGACCATTGAAAACGGGCGCGGCGAAGACACGGTCGATATCCGCGGGACATTGCCGTTTGACGGTGAGCCGGATGCCACGCTTTACACGCTCTTTGCACGTGAAGGCACGGTGACGGTCGATCTCAGCGATGCCAGCAATGGCGGGGTGCAAGCCCTGATCCTTGAAGAAGGCGGGATCTATGCTCGCGTTGACGTGGTTATTTTTGCGTCGCTCGATGGGGATGCCACAATTGATATCGTCGAGGATGTGGTCGCAGGGCGTGACATCCTGATTGATACCCCCGACGGGGACGACACATTCGACTTCCGCCAGTCCCTCTATGCAGGGCGGAACATTCAGATCACCACGAATGGCGGGTCTGACCAGATCCGGGTGGCGAATGAAATGATCGCCCTCACCGGCTCGATCACTGTTGATCTGGGCACAAGTGGCTTCATTGGCCGCCAGCGGTTTGAGGTCATCGAGGGAGATGTGAGCGCAGGTCTCGATGTCACCCTGCTCTCGTCAGGCACAACAGGCACCGATATCCTGGTCCTGGGTGGCTTGCTCACAACGACCTTGCCGGATGGTGATATTACAGCCGGGCGCAATGTTCTGATCCAGACCGGCTCAGGCAATGATACGCTGCATGTGACGGGTGATGTTCTGGCAGGAGATGCTCTGATCAATGGCGCGGCCAATTCGCTCATCGTCAATATGGGTGGCGGCACAGACAGCATTCTTCTTGATCGCAATGTGACCAGCACCACAGGTCTGGTCCGTCTCGATTTGGGAGCCGGGGTGTCCGGAGCGTTGGAAAGCATGCGTGTGCTGGGGGATATCTCCGCGGGCACCTCCGTCAGCCTTCTGAAATCCTCCCTTGGCAATGCGCTCATTGATGTCACCGGCACGATTACAGCGGACACTTTCGTGCTGGTCAGCACAGGCTCTGGCAATGACGAGATCATCCTGCGCGATGCGGTTCTTGCGGGCACCAATGTCACAATTCAAACCGGAGCGGGTCAGGATGACGTCACAACCCTGAGCACGGTGACCGCAGAGACAGGCGATATTCGCTTTGATCTTGGGTCTATTGCCTCCGGCCAGGCTACTTTGACGATTGAAGATGTGCTCTCCGCAGGACGGGATATCATCGTCACCAATACCGGTGCAGGCGCATTGCTGATGACGCTCAATGCGCTGGCTGAAGCCACGCGAGATGTGATCATCACCACGGGGACTGGCCCGGATGTGCTGCAACTCAACGCGTTCATGCGGGCACTGACCGGTGCGGTGCGTGTGGAAACCAATGGTGGGGGTGACACGGTCGAGATCACCGATGCAGGTGGTCTGGAAAGCAGCGAGCAATCTGTGACCATTGATCTTGGCGCGGATGACGCCGTCCAGGATGCCCTGATTGTGACAGGTGCGCTCATTGCAGCGACCACGTTGCAAATCCGCAATACGGGCAACACGACAACCCGTATGAACCTCAACACGGCACGCTTGCAGGCAGGTCAGGATGGCATTCTGATCCAGCTGGGTGACGGTGCAGATCAGATTGATATTTTTGACAGCACCCTGGTCAGTGCAGGAGATATTTACTTCGATACGGCTGGTGGGGCGGATCGTGTCTGGATCGAAGAGGGTCTGGTTTCTGCAGCAGATCTTCTGGATGTCCGGACCGGTGATGCTGCAGATGATCTGCGTATTGGTCTGACAGCTGTCGAGGCTGAAACAGCCACCTTCAATCTGGGCGCAGGAGAAGATTACCTGCTCTTCCTCGACCTTGAACGCTTGAACGCAGATGCCACCATCCTGGGTGGTCAGAATGCCGATGTGATCGATATCGTCCGCCTGCCTGCACAGGCGCCAGGGGATCGCCTGGTGATCAATGGTCAGACAGGTGCAGACAAGGTCAATATCCTGACCCATGGCAGCACATCGGGCGCCGGGATCAATTACAAGATCGAGGTTCTCGATACGGGAACATCAACCTCCGAGCTGGATCGACTGCGCGTTCAAGGCACATCGGAAAATGACGTCTTCCTGTCGCGCTCACGCCTGCTTGCGCTCTTGCATGGCACGCCGGATCAATTCCGGGCGGGACAACCAGCCCTCTCGGCTGAGCAGATTATTTACAATGGCAAGCAGAATGGCGGCCTGTTGCTTGAGACCGCGGGTGGCGACGATCTCGTGGTGTTTGAAGACAACACCACAACAACGGTCCTCGATGCTGGCACAGGCAACAACCATATTGTGGTTGGGCAATTCTTCCCATCTGCTCCGGCAAACACCACAGATCTGCTGTCCGGTGAGCCGCTGACAGGGGTGCTGACCACAGCCGTGGATGGGGGCTGGATCAGCCCAGGTGTGGCCCATGCCACATTGATCCGCAGCGGCAGTGGCAGTGACCGGATCGAGGTCAATGCCAACGCAGCGGATCTGCGGATCGAAAGCGGCGCAGGAGAGGATGACATTATCCTGCGCAGCTTTGCCACGGGCACCGAGACCACAGGGGAAACCCGCTACCTGCTCAATGCCAAGGTGGATCTTGTGGCCGGTGGCGATGTGGACCGGGTTGAGTTCCACGGCACCGAACGCGCCGATGTGATCTTGTTGGAAGAAACCCGCCTGCGTGGTGCGGGTCGGACAGTGAATGTCTCCGGCACTGAAGAGCATGTGGTCATTGATGGCCGCGGTGGAGATGACGCGATACACCTGCACAGTTCCCGGGCAGGTGCGCTGACCGAGGTCTTTGGTGGGACCGGGTCTGACCATATTATCATGGCAGGAGCCGTTTCCGGTGTTGTGGGTGCTGGTAGAGATCCCCTTGTTATTGCCCCGATCTCTATTGGTGGCCCAACACTTGTCAGCCAGACCCCGGTCAGCTTTGACGCCTGGCTGGTCACCCATGAATATACGGACGGCACGCGCTCAGGCGATCTGAGCAAAGTGGCCATCGATCCGATTGCGGCGCGCGGCATTCTTGACAGCTTTGATGGTGGTCTGCGTCTGCATGGTGGGGCCGGGCTTTCTGATCCGCTCACCCGCACCATCGGTCTGCCCGGGGAAACCGGGCGGGGTCAGATTGGTCTGGCACGGGTCTTTGCGACAGATACCGCGTCGATTGACCGGCTCTCGGTGCAGAGCCAGCTGGCTGAGGATGCGCTGACAGGTGCGATTTCAGCGGCGAGTGTGGGTGCGCAGGATTACATGCGTTTGACGGGGCTGGGCCTGGCCACAACCCCAGTGTCGCTCCTGACATCTGCCGGCGAAATCGCGCAAGTCTCAGGCGTATTGGCCGAAGCCTTTGAGACCAATGAGGTCTTCTTGGGTCTTGGCAATGATCGCTTTGATATCGTCAACCTTCCTGACACATCGGATGGCACAACCCGCGGTGCATTGACCGTGATCCACGGTGGCCCTGGCAGTGACACTCTGCTGGTCGGTCAGATTGAGGGCACGCAAGGGGTTGTGCTCTACGGCGATAGCGAGCGGGATCATCCGCTTTATCCGGGCCTCTCGGCAGAAGGCACGTCTGGCGATCTGACACCGGGGGCCGATCTTATTGATCTGCGCCAGCAATCGGGTGGTCATGTTCTGGTCGATGCCGGTGCTGCCAATGACACGATCCGTGGTGGGTCTGTCAGCGCCATGATTGTGGCGGGTGCCGGGAATGACACGGTCACCGGTGACACAGGCGGTGATCTGATCATTGGTGATGGCGCGCTTCGAATTGACCGGATTACGGGGCTCGCGCGGATTGAGGCGCTGAACACAGCTGGTGCCGATACGATCACCCTGGGCAGCGGTGCGGGTGTGGTCTTCGGGGACCACGCAGTGGCCAACACTATCACGGCTTGGAACGGAGCACTGCCGGCCACGATCAGCACAGCTGGTACAGGTGGCGTGGACCGGATTACAGCAGGCTCTGGCCTCAATATCCTTGTGGGTGGGGGCGCTGCGGATCAGATCCTGGCCTCCGCCACAGGTGCTGGAAGCATGGTGTTCGGCGATGGGGCTGAGATCACCTTCACCGGTGAAATGGGCCAGATCCATGCCTCCCGCTCGATTGCACAAAGTGGTGGGGCAGGCGAGGCCATCACGCTGGGTATGAGCGGTGCCATCGTCTTCGGCGGCGAGGGCGGCGATACAATCACGGCGACCGGTGGCAATAACCGGATCTTCGGTGATTTTGGCCAGGCGGTTGTGGTGAACAACCAGCTGGAGGGTCTGACGTCCCTCGCTGGGGCGAATGGTGGCAATGACACGATCACCACGGCGGGCGGCAATGACATTGTTCTGGGCGGCTACGGTGCGGACCGGATTGTCACCTCGGGTGGCTCCAACATCCTTGTGGGTGATCATGCACGCATCGATGGATTGGTGGCCGCAAGTGCCGCGGGTCTGGCTCTGCCGGTCGAAGGGGGTGCCCTTGGTCTGCATTCCATCCTGACGGCAGCGGCTGATGGGGGTGATGACCGCATCGATGGCGGCGCGGCGCGTGATCTCATCATTGGTGGGCAGGGTGGCGATGTTCTGCTCGGTGGTGCCGGTGATGATGACATCATTGGGGGTCATTTCGTGGATGCCGCACGTCTGGCGCCCACAGGTCTGGCTCTGGCCGATGGCAACAACGCGATTGATGCAGGTGCTGGCGATGATGTGGTTGTTGGTGGGCATGGTCTTATTAAGGTGGCAGCGCAGCAGGTGGATGCGCGCCTGACCAACAGTGGTGGTGCGGCTCAGGCTGATCCGACCGGACGTCTCATTCGGGAGATCCTGCTTCATATCGATCCCGCACACACCACGTCGCGCTTTGGCAGCAACACGATTGCCGGTGGTGCAGATGATGACCTGCTCTTTGGTGGGCAGGGCAATGACACCATTCTGGGTGATGGCAGCCTGGTTCTGACGGCGGGTGGTCTGCTCGATACCCGTGTTGGTGTGAACCCGTCTGTCCTGCAAGGGGACGCCGTTTACGACTATCTCGATGCGGGTAATCGGTCTGGCTGGAAGATTTGGGCCGACAAGACCACCACCGATATCGGTCTGTTGATGTATCGCGACATCAATGGGGGTCGTGAGTATCTCTACGCGACGGCCACAGCCGCAAGCGGTGGCAAGTCTGACCTGGTGCTGATCCGTCCGGGAACGGGGGCGCAGCCGACAACGGCTGGGTCAAACTATATCGAAGCGGGTGTTGGTAATGACGTGGTTATCGGAGGTGAAGGTCAGAATGACATCGTGGGTGGGGCGTCCTCGCTCTATGGCGGTCACCTGACAGGTCTGACAGTTGAAAACCCAGAACCATTTGGCGCTCCGCTTCCGGCACCGTCCACACGGGCTGGCTCGAACATCCTGATGGGTGGCACAGGCGATCCGACAGATCAAACCCCGGTCAATGGCACGGTGATTGCCGCGGGCCATGCCACGATCCGTCGTGAGATGGGGGCAGGCGGGTTTGAAACTGTCTCGGATACCTCTGGGGTGGCCACGCAGATCATTCGCCGGGCCATTGAGATTGCGGAAGCTGTGCCCTTTGGAGGTGAAAAGAACCGTCTCTTTGGCACAGGTGGCTCGCATGAGCTGATGGTGCGGCAGAATATCGGTGACATCCTGTATGGAGATCCGACGGCCGCGCAGCGCTATAACGAGACTGGCAGCCATCAAGTGATTGCGCGCGAAGATCAGGATCTGGCGCTGCTCGTGGATGATGTGGATCGGCGCGCACCGGCCCTGGCGGCGGCCGGGTTTGAAGGCACGGCCACGCTGGTGGATGTGCGCACCTCGCAAGGGCTGTTCACTGCCGGATCTGTACCAGTGCATCTGTACAACCCAAGCACCGGTCAGTTCGAAACTCAGACCCCGGGTCTGCGGCCAGTGACAGCTGATGCGTCCCGTGTGATCGATGTGGTTAGCACTCAGACTTCCACATCCGGCTATGCCTATATCGATGATCTGGGCGGCGTTTGGATGCGCGACAATGGGCTCATTCTGGATCGCACGACGACCGGTGGAGGAGATACCGGTGGTGGCGGTGAGGAGCCTGTGGACCCTGTTGATCCGTCTCCGACGGAGGGCAGTGTTGGTTACGCTGGTCGAGTGACGTTGAACGTTGGCACTGCTGCGGGAGTTCCGCA
>CANNCS010000052.1 GCA_947503115.1 uncultured Marivita sp. | reverse complement strand
CAATCCATCAAGCACGGCGCTCAACTCGCAAGGAATATGGGGCAGAAAATCAACCAAAATGTGTGAATCTGATAGGTGATAGGCGAGGCCAAGTGCGGCAACGCCTAGTACAGTGGCAACCGCTAAAGCGTTTAGACCGACCAATGCCACGACGGCGGCAAGCCCGAAAAGCACAAGCCCCGATCCCGCGCGTGCCGCGCTGTCGGACAATTCGCGCTGGGCGAGTTGAAGCTCTGTATGCAAAAGCGCGCGTGCCTCGGCCAAGATGCCCGCGATCAGGCTGCGCAGGTCACTAGTCGGTTGTGTGGGCTGGGTCATTGGCTGGCCTCCGATGTCTGAAGATGGCCTGACCATGGATCAGTCTCGTCATCATTGGCGTTCCGGGTGCTTTCACCAGACTTGAGGAACCGCGCGGCAGCGAAACCAATCAACGCAGCGCCCCCCAAGAACAATATGGGGTTCTTGCGGGCAAAGACGGCGACGTCATCAACCATCTCGTCTACGGGTTTGTTGCGCAGCCCGGCAGCGACGGAATTGATTTGCGCGCCCAGTTGCTCCAATGCGGCGGCTTGCAACGAGTCAGAGTCGAATTCTTGTCCCGCTGCCTCTGCCGCGTGGGCCGCGTTTTCGACGGTTTCGACGGTGTGGTCGCGCGCCGTTTCAGCTTGCTCACGCACCGAGGCGGCGACTTGATCTTTGGCATCGTTCGCCATGTCTGTCGCCCGATTTTTCGCTGTCTTCAAGTGGTTGGTGGGGATGGTCATGTCAGGCTCCTTTTCAAATCCGGATCACACGGCTCTGAAGATGTTGGTGGTTTCGCGCAGCAAGGGGCCGCGTGGTGAGACCAGCGTTTCGCGAACGTCTGTGTGGGGATCGATCAGTGCGTGCCCGTGATTGCGGGGCGAGTGGTTTGTGATGATGGGCATTGCGATCTCCTAAGCTGAATGAAGAACGCACGAGATACCGCAGAGTTCCCGGCATTGGTTGCATAGCTGCTTTGATGGGAGCGGGTGTCTGGGCGCCGGGCTTGGACCATTTCGTCACCCCTTGCCCGTGTAACTTGGCCAATGTCTTGTCGTGATTGATGGCCCCTCTGAATATCTGGAGCGGGAAGGTGCTGGCCTCTTGCAGCGCTCCTTCTCGACCAGTGATGTGCTTGCTGCGCTGTCGCGGCTTGGTTTGCCAGACTAAGACCGTTTGGTCAGGGCAAGACCCAGAAACATCCCGACCCCGAGCGCGCCGAGTACGGCAAGCGTTGGATTGCGGCGTACGGCGGTATCGAATTCGCCCTGCAATGTCTGCGCGTGATCGGCAGAACGTTCTGCAGCTTCTATTGCTGTCGTTCGCATGGTCTTTGCGGCGTCTTGCACGCTGTCCTGCGCATGTGCCACCGCATCACGTACTTTGTCTGCAGCGCGGGGTTTGGTGTCGGTACGGTCGTCGGTTTTACTGTCGTTCGGGGTATGCGTAGATGCCATTGTTTATCTCCTTCTATTGCATACCCAACGCCGCTTTGCCGGCAAAGTTCCTCGGAACCATCGGGTCCGATTGCGGGTTGGGGTCGCAGTTGCAGATAAAATTGAAAGGAGACCCCAATGCTTTTCTGGGCAGCGATATTCTTGGTGATCGCGTTGATCGCATCATTGTTCGGTTTTGGTGTGATTGCGTCGGCGTCCGCAGGAATCGCGCAAATCCTGTTCGTTGTGTTCCTGGTGCTGTTTGTCGCCACATTGTTCGTCCGTGCGGTACGGTCATAACGAAAAAAACCGGAGCGTTTCTGCTCCGGTTTTTTCACTGTTTCGTTGCGGCTGTTAGGCTTTCAACGTTTCGGTGGACGAGAAGAACATCGCCTGACTTACGGCAGAGCGCACCTGCTCTTCGGTGTAGGGTTTGGAAATGAGGAACGCCGGTTCCGGGCCTTCGCCAGTCAAGAGCCGTTCGGGGAACGCAGTGATGAAGATAACCGGAATATCGGGAGCGTCTTCGACGATCTTGTTGACAGCATCGATCCCGCTAGAGCCGTCGGCCAACTGAATGTCGGACATGATGAGGTGAGGGCGTTCTGTATTATAAAGCTGAACAGCGGCGTCTGCAGTCCGCGCGATACCAGTCACTGTGTGACCCATGTCGCCGACGATCGCTTCCAAATCCATCGCAATGATCGCTTCGTCTTCGATGATCATCACGCGACCGGCCAGCGATTTGGCCATCTCGGAATATGCGATATCGACAAGCTTTTCTGCTTCGCTCGGGCTGATAGCAAGGACGCTTGCCACGTCTGCGAAAGACATTTCTTCTATCGTGTGGAGCAAGAGTGCTTCGCGTGTTCCAGATGTGAGGCGCGACAAATGTTTCTGTGCTTTGGCCGCGACGCCGGTTTCTGCTTCGCTGAGTGTGGCCCCGGATGTGGACCAAATTGAATGGAAGACTTGGAAGAGCGCAACCTTGTTGGAGGCCTCATGGTCAAAGATGGAGGTGTCGCTCAGGATCGCTTCCAATGCGGCGACGGCGTATTTATCGCCTTCGACCTGCGAACCGGTGAGAGCCCTCGCATAGCGGCGCAAGAACGGCAGGTTTGTTCCGATCTTCGAGGTCAGGTCCTGGGGTTGGTCGGTCGACATAGAGAAAAGCTCCCACTTTTTTTAAATGTTACGGGAACCAAACGTTCTACATGGCGTTAGGTTCCCGTTGACGCGCGACTAAATGCAAAAAACATCTGAAGGGCTACATGAAACAGGATCGGAAATTATCAAGCCTTGAGCAGGAAATCGAAGCCAACCTCAAGCGGGTCTATGATGACGTCGCGAAACAAGAGGTCCCGGATCGATTTACGCAGCTTCTTGAACAGCTTCGCAAGGCGGATACATCGTCTTCGGAGAACCCAAATGATTGATCCCAGAGAGGAAATTGTCGAGCATCTAAGCGCGATGCGCGCTTTTGCCATGAGTTTGACGCGCAATTCTGCGTTGGCTGATGACATGGTCCAGGACGCACTTGTTAAAGCTTGGACAAAAATTGACTCGTACCAGCCGGGCACGAACATGCGTGCATGGTTGTTTACAATTTTGCGGAACACCTATTATTCGCACCACCGCAAAGCGCGCCGCGAGGTGGCTGATGTCGATGGTGAAATGGCGGCCTCGTTGGCACAAAAACCGGATCATGACGGGCGTCTTCAAATGCGCGACTTCAATCGAGCCTTTGACCAGTTGAACGTTGAACAGCGCGAAGCGTTGGTGTTGGTCGGCGCAGGCGGCTTTTCTTACGAAGAAGCGGCCGAAACCTGTGGTGTGGCCGTGGGCACCATCAAAAGCCGCGTGAATCGTGCGCGCAAGCAATTGGTCGAGATCCTTCAGATGAGCGATGACGACGTTATGGAGGCGACAGATATCGTCACCACCGGCATCGTGACCAACCAAAAAAACGTCGCCTGATCCAACACCGATCCGTTGGAGGTGGAGAGAGAGACATTCGTGTTCGACCCCGCACCTACGTCGAAGACCGATCTAGCCCCGGACTTTGACGTTCTCATCACAGCCGAAGAAGCATGGCCCGCTTTCGAGCGGGCCGTTTTACGAGCGCGGTCGGAGGTGCACGGATCGTTTCGTGTTTTCGATTTGCAAACAAGGTTGCGCAGCCCAGAAGCACAGGCCGTGGGCAAAGATTGGTTCGACCTCTTGGCCCATGTGATCAAGCGCGGCGTGACCGTGACGCTTGTTATCTGTGACTTTGATCCGGTCATGGGGACTCCGTTACATGAATTGACATGGCAGACCGTCCGGCAGGGGGCGGCGCTTGCTGAATTGGCAGATTCAGCGCCCGGACAGGTGCAGATCAGCGCCGCACTGCATCCTGCGAAGGCAGGTATTCTACCTTGGGGGATGTTGCTGCCGGCGGTGATCAAACGGAAATGGGATCAGATGGCGGGTCTCTCCAAGGATCGGTTGACGCGTCAGGCAGTTCTGCTCAATCGTCAGGCGCTGCCCGAATTGCGGACAGTTACGCATCACCAGAAACTGGCGGTGATCGATGACGATACGCTGTTCATCGGTGGGCTGGATCTGAACGAACGTCGTTTTGATACTTTGGATCATGACCGCCTGGCGCGGGAAACTTGGTCTGACGTGCATATTCTTTTGCGCGACGGGCCCGAAGTGACCGAAGCGAAGGCGCATCTGGACAGCTTTCTGGATGTGACCGCAGGTAGAAACGTCGCTCCTTCGCTTTCGTGGATCAAACGCACTATGTCAGCGCCCCGGCGTATCCAGTTTCCATATCTGTCACCGCGCACCGTGGTGAGCGAGATCGAAGAAGCGCATGTCGACAGCTTTCGCACCGCAAGGCACCTGATCCACATTGAAACGCAATTTCTTCGGTCTCGGGTGATTGCTGCGGCACTGGCCGAAGCGGCTGTGGCAAATCCTGACCTTTGTCTGATGGCGATCTTGCCAGCATTGCCGGAAAGCCTCGCGTTTTATGACGGAGATGGGCTCGATACCCGATTTGGGATGGGGTTGCAGAAAGAAGCCGTTTCAATTGTTCAGGCAGCGTTTGGCACCAGAGCCACGTTTGCATCGCCTGTCCGTCCGGTGATGTCATCTCGCGAGAGTCTTTCCGTCCTTGCGGGGTCTCCGATGGTGTACGTGCACAACAAGGTTCTGGTGAAGGATGACGATTTCGCGCTGATCGGGTCGGGCAATCTGAACGGTCGCTCCATGCGGTGGGACACCGAAGCGGCGGTTGCCATCACCGACGCTAAACGGTTGGCAAGGTTGCGATCCAAGCTGTTGTCGCATTGGTGGTTCGATGATCTGCCAGCCGAAGCGGTTGATCCCACGACGCTCTACCCCTGGTGGGCCAAGGCAATCGCGGCGAATGGTGTTTGCCTGCCTGAAAATCGGACTGGTTTCCTTGTCCCGTATGATCCAGACAATCAGTCTGATCTGTTTCGATCGCTGCCGGGGATTACCGAGAACATCGTCTGAGGGAACTTGACACTCGGATGAACGGTTCGTCTTCTGACTTACAAGGAGTCACTTTATGAGCCGTGGACGTTTGGCCCACCGCCCAGCCCATATCCCGATGAGGGGCGTTTTGGATGTCCTCGTGCGGATGTGGCACAAACAGGCGCATCTGAACCTTGGTTTGATCGCGGCGGGCATCGCCTTTTACGGGCTGTTGTCGCTTTTTCCGGGGATTACCGCAGCCGTTGCGTTTGCTGGCACATTTCTGAACCCTGAAATGCTCGTTGAGAACAGCGAAGAGATTGCGGCGATGTTGCCGGAGGCGGCCAAGACCATTGTCATGGGGCAGTTGCGGGACGTTGCAAACGCAGACAGCTCCACTCTCAGCTTTGCCGCGTTGTTCAGCTTGGCCATCGCGCTCTACTCTGCGTCCAAGGCGGTGGCGAACTTCATCGCGGGGCTAAATGTCATCTACCAGGAAAAAGAGACCCGCAACTTTTTCTTGGTGAAAGCGCTGACGATTGTGCTGACGGCGTTTTTGATTATCGGCCTGTTGATCGCGATTATCGTGGTTGCCGCTATTCCCGTGGTTGCTGCGATCTTTGGGGATTACGGCATCATTGATGATCTGGTGATGTTCCTGCGCTGGCCGTTCCTGTTTCTCATGGGCGCATTCGGGATCGCGGTATTGTACCGTCTGGGCCCAAACCGCAGGTCTGCCAGATGGCGTTGGCTGACCCCGGGGGCCTTTGTCGCATGTGCGTTGTGGGTGTCGGGTAGCTTTGGGTTCAGCCTCTATGTGCAGTCCTTCGGGTCGTATAACGAAACCTTTGGTGCGCTGGGCGGGGTCATCATCCTGCTGACCTGGTTGTGGCTTTCAGCGTTCATCGTGCTGTTGGGCGCCCTGTTGGATGCCGAACTCGAAGCGCAGACCAAGCGCGACAGTACCGTGGGTGACGACCGCCCGATAGGAGAGCGCGGCGCCGTCAAGGCCGACACTGTAGGCGCTTCTATCGATGATGACGCATCGGAACCTTCTAGCTGATTATACGTTGACCTCCCGGGCATCGTGGGGCGGCTCACCATCGCCAGTCGCCCTGCTGTGGTCGACGTACGCAAGGACATGCACGCCGAAATGGCGGCAGGCGTGCGGTTGAACGTGGTCACACCGCGGAACAAGCAGCCAACCACCGACACCCAATCAATATAAAGACGCGAAACAGGCGGTATCTGAAAAAAGTTGGGAACCTTTTCTGTTGGGGCAAGTTAACCAATTGATAAAAGGAGATATTATCATGAAGCTCGGAGCAATTATTGCGGGCGTCGTGTTTGTCGCGGCAGTGGCATTCGGCGTCTACATGGTAGACATCGACCAGACCGAAGACGGCGCGTTGCCGACTGTTTCCATCGAAGGCGGCAATCTGCCCGAATTCGATGCGGAGGTCGGCGATGTCGAAGTCGGAGAACGCGACATCACTGTGACCGTCCCGACGGTCGATGTGGAAACGCCCGAAGAAGATGCTGTTGCGTCAAACTGAATTCAAAGAATGGAGAGTCCCATGGATCGCGATGTGATCGAAGGCAAATGGACGGAAATCAAAGGGCACCTGCGCGAGGCGTATGGAGACCTGACAGATGACGACGTTGAAGAAGCGAAAGGTGACCGGGAACAGATAGAGGGCGTTCTTCAGCAGAAACTAGGCAAGTCGAAGGACGAAGTGCGCCAAACGGTTGACCGAATTCTCAACAGCGTCTGATACACGCTTCATATCGACCCAAAACGCGCGGCGGTTTCCCTCCAGCCGCGCGTTTTTTGCTGCCTGTTTGACGGGCAGAACGAAGTGGTCGCTAGCAAGGCGCAGGCGTGCTGCATTTTCGGCAATTGCGATACGCGCCCATGGGTCGTAGCGTGACAGTACACGCCACCGGAGCTTCCATGTCGACCGACGTTCGCACGCCAATCACCCAAGCCATGCAGGAAGGCGCGCTAACGCGGCGCGAATTGAAGGCCCTGATGGTCCGGTCGGACGGGCCTGCCTTGTGGAGGGTGTTGGTCTTTGCGCTAACCCTCGTGGCGACCTCGGCGCTGATTGCGCTTGCCTACGACAGTTGGCTGATCTGGCCTGCGATGTTCGTGCATGGCGTGGTGATCGTGCATCTGTTCTCGCTTCAGCATGAATGTGTGCATTACACTGTGTTCAAGACACGGAAACTTAACGATATTTTCGGAAATATTTGTGGCTATGCGATCATTCTACCGTTTCAGCAGTTTCGCTACGAGCATTGCAACCACCACACCTTTACCCAACTCAAAGGCCAGGATCCTGAACTGATCGAGCTGCCGATCTCGGTTTGGAAATACCTTTGGTATATTTCCTCAGTACCCTATTGGCGCAACAAGTTTTCCCAAATTCTGCGCAATGGTGCAGGGCGGTTGAACGATGAAGACCGCACTTTTCTGACCAAATACGAAGCGCCGATCATCATCCGCGAGGCCCGGATGATGCTTGCGTTTTACGCTCTGATTGCAGGTGTGTCTGTCGTCATGGGGTGGAGCGAGGTGTTGTGGTACTGGCTTATCCCTCTGTTTTTGGGCGAGCCGGTGATGCGAGCGATCCGTCTGACCGAACATGTCGGGCGGCCCAATGTGGACGACATGAAGGAGAACACCCGCACGTCTTTGGTGTCCGGTCCGATGCGGTTCCTGTGCTGGAACATGAATTACCACGCAGAACACCATTATGCCGCGTCCGTGCCGTTTCATGCGCTGCCCAAACTACACGACAAATTGCGTGGCTATGTCTATGTCGAGGAGCGGGGGTATCTTGGTGCGCATGTGGACATTATCAGCCAATTGTTAGGCCGCAAACCCCGCAGCGATGGTGAGGCCCGCAAGGCGTGACGGCGGGGGACAAGACTTGGACGGATGTGATTGCGGTCAGTGATCTCGAGTCCGGTGACGCGACACCCGTGACGCTTGGGTCGCGCGCATTGGCAGTGTTCGATGCGTCAGATGGGATTTTCGTCAGCCTTGCGCGCTGCACACATGGCGCGGCAAATTTGTGCGATGGGCATTTCGACGGCACCCATATCGAATGCCCGCTGCATCAGGGCCTGTTCGATGTGCGCACAGGTACGCCCAAGGCGGCCCCCGCACGGCTGCCGCTGCGGATGTTCGAGGCGCGTGTGGTCGACGGGGTCGTGCAGATTCTGATCTGACTTCAGCCTGCGTTTTCCGCATCAATGGTACGTGTCACCATCTGGCGGAACAGCTTGGCACCGGCATCCAGCCCAAGGTCGATATTAGGGGTAGCGGGGTTCTTCATGCCCTTGTGGACCTCTTCCAAAACCACTCGGTCTTCTTCGAAAGCCATGCGTGCGCCTGCGTTCATGCGTTCCGAGACTGCTTTGTCGTGCGGATCGGTATTGCGGTGCTGGAACCAGAAATACCGGGTCTTGTCCTCGGTGATCGGGGTCATGAAATTATAGGAGATGTTGATCAGCGTGTTCTCGACAGGTGTGCTGTCAGGCCCTCCCGTCCCCGGAGGGGTGTAGACCGACTTATTAAGACCAATTCCCGGCAGGCACATTTCGTAGTGCTGAAGCCGGTCACAGACGCCTTCGAATTTCACCAATTTGGCATAGTAGGGCGAGGGCGGTTGTTGATAGATCCAGCGCGCGACGATCACGCCTCGGTCGGTCTTGCCCACATCCAGCGGTTCATCATCGGTGCCGGCTCCGGCAAATGAGGTAACGTGGACCCAAGCTACATGGCTTGGGTCCAGAAGATTGTCGCAAACCCAAAGGTAATTGCAATCGATGTCCATCGCCCCGCCATCAGTGCAGCCCCAGTCCGGGCTGTCGTAATGCTCGATCGGGAAGATCAGGTCAGGATCGGCCTTGTCTGGATCGCCCATCCAGATCCAGAGCAGGCGATACCGGTCAACCACCGGATAGGATTTCACCACAGCCCGGCGGGGGATTTGTCCGCGTTGTGTTGGGGCGTCGACGCAAGTGCCTGAGCAGTCAAAAGTCAGGCCGTGATAACCGCATTCGACGGTGTCGCCTTTCAGGTTGCCTTGCGACAAGGGCAGTTTGCGATGCGGGCACGCGTCCTCGAGGGCAACTGGTTCACCCGCCTCGGTGCGATAGATAACAACGTTTTCGCCAAGGTAGGTTTCTGCTTTAAGCGATCGCCCGAAGCCTGCGGACCAGCCTGCCACGTACCATGTGTTCCTGATAAACATAGGTTGTCCTTCCTGCGTCGCGCCTGATGACCGCAGAGTGCCTCGGAACATCTTATCGCACCAGTCTTTAGAACTGATTTTTTGGATTACCTTGGCTAATCTGAACGCGTTGCTGTTTCCAAATGCACATGTTGGCGGTCCTGCATTTTGGCTTCGGTGGTGATCCAGTTCAAAAACAGCGCGATCTTGTGGGCGCGTCGTTGGTCTTCGGGGTAGACCAGCCAGTAGTTCAACGGCGATGCCACAGTGTGGGGAAAGGGCTGGATCAGTCGCCCATCGCGGAGCGCGTCCATGACAAGCGGGCTGCGCCCCATCGCAACACCATCGCCTTGAATGGCGGATTGGACCACCATGTTCGACTGGCCAAAACTGCGGATGCGGGCCGGTGTTGGCAGGCTGTGCCCGGTTTCGCGCGCCCAGTATTCCCAAGTTGGCAATTCGGTTGTCGTGGGCGCGAATTCGTCCCGAATTTGGGTATGAAATGCCAGATCAGAGATGTTGCGCAAGGGCTTCGCGCCGGTCAGGAGGCGAGGTGCACAGACTGGCGACAGCGTTTCCCGCATCAGGGGAACGACGGCATATCCTGTAAAATCTCCAGTACCATAGCGGATCGCGATGTCGGCCTCGGCACGGGCAACGCCACGCAATCCGGTGTCGGTGGTGATCGAAATGGCGAAATCCGGGTGCGCCCGATCAAAGCTCATCAAACGCGGGAACAGCCATATAAAAGCAAACCCGGGATGACAGCTTATGACGATGGTCTTATCGTCCCGACGTTTGTCTCGAATGTCTTCACATACCTCTGAGATCTGGCCAAGCCCTTCGGCGATACTCAGCGCCAGCCGCGCCCCATTGCGAGTAGGAAGTGACCGCTTTGGGCCTCGGGTGATTAGGTCATGGCCGAGCCATTCTTCCAACGCTTTGACATGCTGGCTGACCGCACTTTGACCGACACCCAGCTCGTCTGCTGCGTCGGAAAAGCTACCATGACGGGCGACCGCTTCGAATGCTCTTAGCGCTGCAAATGGCAAATTCAATATCATATTAGCCAAACTAATGTATTTCATGCGACCTTTCAATTGGCGAGCTGCGTGCGAGGGTCTTAGCGTTTTCCTGACAGGAGACGTGGTTATGACGGCATCGGCAGGGGCTTGGAACATGTTGGCGAATTGCGCCAAGGCGCAACGTGGAGAGCGTGTTCTGATTGCCTATGAACCTGCCGAGTATGGGTATTTCGATGCGCATGTCCTTAACGCCGTTGTGCGGATGGCCCACGAGTTGGGGTTGATCGTCAAGACCATCAATGTGGGCTTTGATCCGAACGCAAGCCAACTGCCCGACGCCTTAAGAGCGCAGATCGACAAAGTGGATATTGTTCTTTTTCTGGCCCGTTTGGGCGATCAATTGCGGTTCTCGGACATGCCGCGCGGCAAGCGCATCGTTGTCAGCTTCGCGCTTGACGAAGGATTGCTGGGGTCGGGTTTCGGGACCACCTCCTACGAAGCATTCGTCGGGCTGAAATCACTGGTCAGCGACAGCCTGAACCGCGCCGCCACAGTGCGGGTGACTTGTCCCAACGGGACGGATGTGGTGGGGACTCCGGCGATGCCCCCGGAGGACAAAGGCGATACAACGATGTTGCGCTTTCCCATGTCCGTGTTCAAACCCGTTCCGGCGCACAGCTTTTCGGGGCGCGTTGCCCTATGCGGGTTTCTGACAGGCACCGGATCGCATTACTATGACGATTACACGCTGGAATTCGACGGCCCCGTGATGGCCTATCTGGGGCACGGGCGGTTGCTGGGCTTTGACGGCGGCGCACGCGATGTTGCCGCGGCCAATGCGCATTACGATCGGGTCGCGGCCAAGTTGGATATCGACCGTAATTTCGTGCATTCGTGGCACGCGGGCATTCATCCCGGATGTGGTTATCTGCAAGAGGCGCACACCAATTACGAACGCTGGGGTGGTGCTGCCTTCGGCAATCCGCGCATCCTGCATTTCCACACCTGCGGCGCCTATGCCCCCGGCGAGATATCGTGGAATGTTTTGGACCCAACCATCTGGATCGACGGTGTTCCGGTTTGGGATAATGGGGTGTTTCACCCGGCGCGGTTGGCTGGCGGGCAGGCAATTCTGGACGCATATCCAGATGCCGCGGCAATCTTTGCGCATCCTGATACCCATGTAGGCCTGTCTGCATGGGGTGGGGTAACCAAGGCGGCTCCAGCGCTTGAGGCCGTGTCCTAGGACTTGCGCCGTTCCAGCCTGCGGAACAGCATCGACAATCCGAAACAGATCACGAAATAGAATGCGGCGGTGGTGATCCACGCCTCAAAGATCAGGCGGGTCGATGCCACCAATTCGACCGTCTTGAACGTCAGTTCCTGCACCGAGATCAGAGAGATGATCGCGCTGTCCTTGATCAGGGTGATGAACTGGTTCGCCATCGGCGGCATCACCTTGTGCATCGCCTGTGGTAGCACAATGTAGCGCATTTCCTGAAATCGGCTCATGCCGATGGACTGTGCCGCTTCGCGTTGGCCCTTTGGGATCGATTGAATACCTGCCCGCACGATTTCGCCCACAAATGCGCTTTCAAACAGCGCCAGAACGATCACGCCCGATATGAGCGACGGAAAACGACGCATGTCGCCGAAAAAGAACTCCCAAACCGCGCTGTTGTCTGAGCGGGCAATTCCGCGTGCCCAGCTCTCGATATTGAGCGCTGTGATGAGTTGTTGGGACAGGAAAAAGAAGAAGATAAAAATCACGACCACAGGTGGGATGTTGCGCAGGAATTCAAGATAGGTGCGTGCCAACATGCGGATGGTGAGGTTCTTCGCGCAACGTGCGATGCCAAGGATCGTGCCCAGAATGACCGCAAGAATGCTGGCATAGATCGAGATGCGAATGGTCGCAATCAGCCCTTGCAGCAGGACGTTGGCGAACCATTCCTCACGGACTGTATGATAGCGCAGGATGTAGTTGGGGATCAGATGCCAGCGCCAGTTGTAATTCAGCGTGCCTTCGATTTTCCACCAGATAAAACCGAAGAACGCCAACACCACGGCAAGGACGAACCAGTCAAGCCAGTGTAGTTTCTTCAGTCTTTTCAACACATCATGAGCCTTTGCAAAGCGGCCCCCCAGCGCCAGGCCGGGGGGCAAAGCATTGATTATTCCGGAACCTGATCGGCCCAGTCATTGCCACGGAACCAGTAGTCGTGACGTTCCTTCAGCCAACCAGTGTTGGTCTTGGCGGTGATCCAGCTGTTGAAATAGGCCAAAGCATCGGGGTCTCCCTTGCGCACGGCAAAGCCTTCGCCACCTGCCTGAAAGGCCTGATTGAACGGAACGTTCAGTACGTCGGGATAGCGGCGCGCTTCGCTTGAGGGTGTTGGTTCAGACGCCATTGTGGCGTGGGCGTTTCCATTCAGGACTTCCTGTGTCGCGGCACCGTCCTCGTCGAACAACAGCAGCTCGGCCTCGGGGAACATATCGGCAATCACAGTGGCGGGTGTGGCCCCGCGACGGGCGGCAAAGGTCACTTCGGAACTGTTGTAGTCTTCCAGTGTAAAGCCTTCGGTCATCGCCGTGTTGGCAAGGATGGTCATGCCCGAATAGGCGTAGGGGGTGGTAAAGTTGACCGTCAGGTTGCGCTGTGGAGTAACGGTCATGCCGCTGATGATCGTGTCAAAATTACCCGAAACAAGGGCAGGGATGATGCCGTCCCACGAGGTCGGTACAAATTCCACCTCGACGCCCATATCTTCGGCCAGCTGGCGGCCCACATCCAGTTCGAAGCCGATCAGTTCGCCATTGAGATCGCGCATCGACCACGGTTTGAACAGTGACAGGCCAATTTTGATGACGCCGCGTTCCTTGATGGTTTCGATCACACTTGCTGCTGCCACTTCTTGTGCGGTGCTTTGGGCCAAGGCTGGCAGGGCAGCCGAGGCGGCCAGCGTTGCGCCAAGGGCGGCGCCTAGAAATCTTCTGGTGATATTCATGAGTGAACTCCCTGTTCAGATAATGCGCCTTGAAAGCGCGGGTTATGTTTCAACGGCATAGCGTCTTTCGACGAACGACACGCCAACGGACAGGATCAACGTCACAACCATGTAGACGGCGGCGATGGTGAACCAGACTTCAAAACTCATGTAGGTTTCCGAGATGATGTTGCGTCCGATGGTGGTCAGTTCGGCCACGGCTATCACGCTGACGATGGCCGAGGATTTGACCATATGCACCACTTCACCGGTCATCGGGGGCAGCATGAATCGGATGGACTGGGGCAGGATGATATAGCGATAGGCCTGTCCCTTTGACATGCCGATCGAAGTCGCAGCCTCCCACTGGCCTTTGGCCACCGCATTGATGCCCGCGCGAAAAATCTCAGAAATCAGGACGGAATGGAACACCGCAAGGCATAGGATGCTCGCCCAGTATCGGTCAAAGCCGAAGATCGGGCCAAGGACGTAGTAGAAGAGGTAGAGCAGCACCAACAGGGGGATGTTGCGTATCAGCTCGAGAAACGCGACTGACACTGCTGTACAAACGACCAGTCCCGACAGGCGCAGCAACGCAACGATCAAACCCATGACGACGGCAAGGGCAAAGGCGATGCTGGACAGTGTCAAAGTTTTGACCAGCCCGACGCTGATTTCGCCCCATTGGAACCCGTCTTCGGTGAAGGAATAGAAATACTGCGGGATGCGATACCACTGCCAGTTATACCCCATCGCCTGCGCACCGCTATAGGCCAGCCAGACGATGCCACCGACGACGACAGCATAGGCGATGATCGAAAACGTGACCGAATCTACCGCCCGGGCAATTGGTTGCCGCTGTGGTAGCGACCGGCCCTTGGGGGTGTATGACGGTTCCGAAAGGCTCATCCGTGGTCCAGGATTTGGTCCAGGAACGCGCGGCAACGGGCGCTGGCGGGGTTTGTGAAGAACACGTCGGGCGGTGCGGTTTCGACGATTTCTCCCGCATCCATGAACACCATCGTGTCCGCGACCTTGCGGGCAAAGCCCATCTCGTGTGTGACGACGACCATAGTCATTCCGGTGTCCGCCAGTTCGACCATCACGTCCAGCACCTCGTTGATCATCTCGGGATCAAGTGCCGAGGTTGGTTCGTCAAACAGCATGATCCGGCTCTCCATGCACAGCGACCGAGCAATCGCCACGCGCTGTTGCTGGCCACCGGAAAGGGCGGAAGGGTATTTGTCGGCCTGTTCGGGAATCCGGACACGTTCAAGGTACTTGCGCGCAGTGCGTTCGGCTTCGGGGGGGGACACCTTGCGGACTTTGATCGGGCCGATGGTAAGGTTCTCCAGAACGGTCAGGTGTGGGAACAGGTTGAACTGTTGGAACACCATTCCGACCTCTTGCCGCAGCCGGTAGATGTGCTTGGACGCCTCAAACACCTCGACACCGTCGACGGTCAGAACCCCGGAATTGTGAAACTCTAGCCCATTGATACAACGGATCAGGGTGGATTTCCCCGACCCCGACGGGCCACACACCACCATACGCTCGCCTTCACGGACGCTGATCGAGATGTCCTTAAGGGCGTGGAAGTCGCCGTAGAACTTGTCGACATGGTCAAACGTGATGATCGGCGCGCTATCCGGCATGCAAGGCAGACATCTACAAAACTTCTCCAGTGGCTGCCCCATCAAACCAAGGAAGTCCTTGCTGTTGCAAGGTAAACTTTTGAATCAATTGACCGCGACTAGGTCTGCATCGGTGTGTTGCCGGAAATCTCATCGCTTGTTCGCATAGATCAAGAGTTGATGTTCAAGGCGGATCAGCGTCTGTTTGTGGCCTGACCAAACTCTGCAACGAGGCCACGATGACGACATCCAGCCGACTTTCTCTGACGATTGATTTGGCGCGTGGTGGCCGACAGGTCGGGGACGCGATGCTGCGCTGGTCCGACAACAGCAATCCGTTGGGCTATCACCCGATCCCGGTTGTGTCGATCAAGGGGGCCGACGGGCCTGTGTTGCTCTTGGTCGGCGGCACACACGGGGATGAATTCGAAGGACCGTCCGCGATCATGCGGGTGCTGCACTCGGTCGACATCGGGAACCTGTGCGGCCAGATCATTGCCTTTCCGGGGCTCAACATGCCCGCGTTTGCGGCGTCGTCACGTGTGTCGCCACTGGACGGTGCGAACCTGAACCGCGCGTTTCCCGGGGAACGTGATGGTGGTCCGACCGCGATGATCGCGCATTTTTTGGAAACAGAGATTTTGCCGAACTGTGATGCGGCGATTGATCTTCATTCAGGCGGGAAGGCGTCGTTCTTCCAACCTTGTTCTTTGCCAACGTTGACGAACGACCCCGTGTTGGCTGCCAAGAACATGGAAATGGCCCATCTGTTTGGACTGCCACTTGTGTGGCGTTTGGGTTCGCATAACGACAATCGATCGGTCAACGCCGCTGCCGAACGCACGGGCGTGCCGATGATTGCGACCGAACTTGGCGGAGGCGGTGGGGTTGATCCTGCTATCACCGATCAGGCCGAGGCAGGAATCTGGAACATCCTGCGCAATCTGGGCATGGTCGCCGGGGATGTGCAGCACATGCCCAAGCCTCGTGTGGTTGAAATCCGCGACCCGAACGCGACGCTTTATGCCACAAGCGAAGGCGTGTTCGATCGTGCGATCGGCGCGGGGAGCGACGTGCAAGCTGGTGATTTCGCCGGATGGTTCCATCATGTGACAGAACCCGAACGGCCCTCGGTGCGGCTCTCTCTGCCGCAGGATGGCATGGTCCTAGCCCACACCAATCGCGGTTTGGTCACACGCGGCGAGATGCTGCTCTTGGTGGTGCAGGACGTGGATCAGGGTTTGTAATAACCCACGATATCGCCTTCAGTCGTTGCACCAAGACCGTTCAGTAATCGATTGGAATAGTTGAAATAAGCGCAAACTTGATTGACTTCGAGAATCTCGCCGTCGTCACATTCCGCGATCTTCAGAGCTTCGAAATCCGACTTGACCATTTTGCCCACAGACACCGTCAGTTTGGCCGCGTAGCGCAGTAGAGCCAGTTCTTTGCCGTCGAATTCATCCTCGGGGCGATGTGCCTTGAGAGCGGTAAAGATGCGATCGGATCGCGGTTGATCCTTGAGCAGGTTGCGCACGTTCATGAAGTGATGGGTCAGCGAATAGGTACAGTCATTCAGGATCGACGTGTAGCTGGCCACCACTTCGAGAAACCAGAACGGCAGTTTGTTGTCGTCGGAATGCAGCACCGACCGATAAAGCGCCACATGCCCGTGCATGGTTTCCGGGCGCAGCGAATGCACACGCATCACGGTGTCCACGGTCCCGTGTGGCGTGCGGGCCTGATCCAGAAGCTCTTTCAAACGCGGCGAGGCGTCTTCGTCCGAGATCATGTCGATCCATGCGGTCATAGCGAGGCTCCTTGGGGCTGTGTGCAGTCCGGCAAGTATAGGCCGCCCAACGCAGATAAAGCGAGGCTTTGCGGATGCGCGTCAGCCACGCGCGTCTTGCAGGACAAGGTCAGATGCTTTTTCGCCCACCATGATGGCAGGGGCGTTGGTGTTGCCCGTTGGAATGGAAGGGAAGATCGACGCATCCGCTACTCGAAGACCTTCGACCCCGCGCACCCGAAGGCGAGGATCAACGACCGAGGTCGCCGGATCACTTCCCATTCGGCAGGTCGAGCACTGGTGAAAAACCGTCCACGAAGTCTTGCGGATATAGGCCTCTATGGCTGCGTCATCATCGACCTGCGCACCGGGCAGCAGTTCACTGTCGATGACGGCGCTCATGGCTTGGGTTTCTGCGATCCGGCGCATCAGTTTCGTGCCTTCCACCATCAGCCTGCGATCATAGTCGGTGGACATGTAGTTCGGATGCATTTCGGGTGGCACAAAAGGGTCGGGGGACCGGATTTGAAGATGCCCGACGCTGGTTGGTTTGCAAGGGTTGAACCCGATCAGAAAGCCGGGAAAGGGGTCTGGGTTCATCAGGGGCCGCACACCGATGGGTGCACGCGTATAGCTGACAGGCGAGAAATAAAGCTGCATGTCGGGAACCGTAGACTCATCCAACACCCGGACAAACCCGCCCCCCTGGTTAAGGCTGAGCGAGAGTGGACCCTTGCGATTCATCGCATAATGCAGCGCCGCTTTAACCTTGCCCATTAACGGTCGCAGTTCTTGATTTAGGCTGGCCGCCTTTGAGACATAGAGATTGTCGCTTCCCAGATGATCCTGAAGGTTCCGCCCCACCTGCGGCGCATCCAGAAAAACGTCGACGCCGTTGTCTTGCAAGACCTGTCCCGGTCCGATCCCGGAAAGCTGCAAAAGCTGCGGTGAATTGATGGCGCCGCCGGACAGGATCACCTCGGCCCGGGCGTGGGCTGTCTTGATTTGGCCTTTGTGACGATACTCGATACCGACGGCGCGGCTGCCGTCGAAAAGAATTCGGGTCGCATGTGCGCGCGTGCGGATTTCAAGGTTTGGCCGTTTTCGGGCCGGATCGAGGTAACAGCGTGCAGTCGAGGCGCGAAATCCGTTGCGCGTGGTGATTTGGTAGGTGGTGGCACCTTCCATGTCAGGGCCGTTGTAATCCGGGTTCGTCGGGAATCCGGCCTGTGCTGCGGCTTCAAGGTAGACGCGGGTGAGCGGATGCACATCCGGCAAGACATCGTGTACCGCCAACGGCCCATCTGTGCCGCGTGTCGGGCCGGGCGCGCCGTCCCAGTTTTCCATCCGGCGAAACAGCGGTTCCACATCGTTCCAGTCCCAGCCCGGGGCGGCGGCGTTCCATTCGGCGTAATCGTTTTGGTGCCCACGCACATAGACCATGGCATTGATCGAACTCGATCCGCCCAGCACCTTGCCGCGCGGCCAGTAGATGGGGCGATTGTCCAGATTGGGATCCGGTTCCGTGATGTATTTCCAATTCACCTTGGCATCATAGAAGATCTTGCCGTAGCCGATGGGAATTTGGACCAAGGGGGTTTTGTCGGACCCGCCCGCCTCGAGCAGAAGCACATTGTACTTGCCTGAAGCTGTCAAACGATTGGCGAGCACTGATCCGGCGGATCCTGCTCCGACGATCACGAAATCAAATGCGTCCAAGCCAGTACTCCGATATATCGCGTGCCAGTTTTGTGCAAAGATCTCGAGCGTTGCGAGATCGTCAGTTGCAAAGCGTTAAATGGATCATTCCGGTCGCGCAAGTCATCGCATTTGTGCTGGGATCATTTCCCCAGTTGCTCAAGGAACCACGCCCTGAACTGCGCCGCCGCGTGGCTGGGTTCGACTATCGACAGGTAATACCCTTCTTGGCTGGGAATGGACGCGGAATGCGCACGTTCGACCATGCCGGTCTGCATCGCGTGCCCGGCCAATACTGCACTGACCAATGCAACCCCGTTGCCATGCGCTGCCAGTTGCAGTGCCATGCCGTAGGTGTCAGCAAACAGCGACGGCTGTCGATGGCCCCCCACCTTGTCGGACCACGCCCGCCAACCACCTGAGGTACCCACGGCTTCGATCAGCGGCAGCGAGTCGAGCGTGCCCGCAAGATCAGGTGATTTTAAGGCGATCAGATTGTTGGGTTTCAGTGGCTCGGCGTTCTGGCCAGCCTGTTTCGACGATCCGAAGCGGATTTCGACATCGGCGCGGGCCGAGTGGAAATCATCGGGCCAGATCGCACTGAGGATGCGCAGGCGGATGTTCGGGTGGCGCTCGGTGAAGTCAGGCAGGCGCGGGGCGATGACCCATTGCGCCACACTGACCGAGGTCGCGACGGTCAGTAGGTTTTCCACCGGCCCGGCCTCGAACCGGTTTGCGGCGCCGGCCAGTGCGTCGAGCGCCGCGCTGATTTCGGGCAAAAGCCGCCGCCCGTCATCGGTGAGCATCAATCCCCGCGCCTGACGGACGAAAAGGGGTACCCGCAGCCGCAGTTCCAGCGACTTCACCTGTTGGCTTACCGCGGATTGCGTGAGGCCGATTTCTTCGGCGGCAGCGGTGAAGCTCAGGTTTCGGGCCGCTGCTTCGAAGGAGCGGAACCATGTCAGAGGTGGGAGGGATTTCGCCATGGGTCAAACAAGCCATTACTGTTATTAATACCTAACCCTGCAATTCATTCGTTTGTCAAAGAAATTGTCGGTTTCTAGTGTCTCCGACAGCGAACAGGAGACAGACATGACACCAGAGATCCGCAAAATTGTGACCTATGACGAAGAGGTCCTGATCGAAGGGTTTCGGGCTGCGGACCGTCCGTGGCGCATGTTCGCGGTGGCGGCGGTTGTGCGGAACCCTTGGGCTGGCCGGTATGTTGAAGATCTGACCCCCGAAATTCGCGCATATGGCCCAGTGTTGGGCGAGATGCTGACCGACCGGATGTTGCACTTGGCGGGTGGTGGCGAGGCGATTGAAGCCTATGGCAAGGCCGCGGTGGTTGGGCTGGATGGCGAGGTCGAACATGCCTCAGGCCTGATCCACACGTTGCGGTTCGGCAATCATTACCGACAGGCAGTGGGTGCCAAGTCCTATCTTGCCTTCACCAACACGCGCGGCCCCGCGAATGCGCCGATCTTGGTACCGCTTATGGACAAGAACGATGCGGGGCGCAGGTCGCATTACCTGACCATCCAGTTCTCCATTCCCGATGCTCCGCGCGCTGACGAGATCGTTGTGGTGCTGGGCGCGGCGACGTCGGGACGCCCGCATCACCGGATTGGCGACCGCTATCAGGACCTCAAGGATTTGGGCCATGACCTGGACAATCCGGCGGCGGTTTGAACGATCCGGCCTTGCCGCGATCGAGGCGGGTGAGGGGGCGCAGATCGTGCTGTTGCATGGTGTGGGTTTGCGTGCCGAGGCATGGAACCGCCAGATCGATGCCTTGTCGGGACAGTATCACGTGATCGCGCTGGATATGCCCGGTCATGGAGGCAGCGCGGTTCGTCAAAACATGACTGGCGTGTCCGACTATGGCGATGCGGTACTTGCCGCCTTTGAGGGGCCCGCGTTGATCGTAGGGCATTCGATGGGGGCCATGATCGCGCTTGACCTTGCAGCCCGCGCGCCACAGCGGGTGCAGGGCGTGGTTGCTTTGAACGCGATTTTCGAACGCAGTTCGGCGGCTGCTGAGGCCGTGCAGAACCGGGCGGCAGAGTTGGATGGCGTCACGGTTGCGGACCCGACGGGGGCTTTGGACCGCTGGTTCGGACCTGAGATGTCCGACGACCGCGAAGCGTGCCGCGACTGGCTCTGTTCCGTGACGCCTTCAGGTTACAAGGCGGCCTACACCGTCTTTGCGCATGATCCGGGGCCGCGTCGGGCGGCGCTGTCCGCGCTTGAGTGCCCTGCGCTTTTCTTAACCGGCGCTTTGGAGCCCAATTCGACGCCCGCGATGTCCGAGGCGATGGCAGCGCTGACGCCGAAGGGTCGCGCGATGATCGTGCCGGATGCGGCCCACATGATGCCCATGACCCATCCAGAAGAGGTCAACAGGGCGCTTTTGGAATTTGCGACCGAGGTGCTGTCGTGACCCCGGTTGTCGTCATCATTGCTCTTATCTTGGAAAGGAACTGAGGCATGGAGTTCTCGCTTTTCGTGCACATGGAACGGCTGACCCCGGACCAGCCCCATGAGCAGTTGAATGAAGAGTTTATCGCGCTGTGCAAAATGGCTGACGACGCTGGGATGCGCGCGGTTTGGACGGGTGAACATCACGGGATGGAGTTCACCATCGCGCCGAACCCTTTGATGTCTTTGGTGAACATCGCGCATCATACAAAGAATGTGCGGCTGGGGACGGG
Organism: uncultured Marivita sp.; assembly: GCA_947503115.1. Classification (GTDB taxonomy): domain Bacteria; phylum Pseudomonadota; class Alphaproteobacteria; order Rhodobacterales; family Rhodobacteraceae; genus Marivita. The sequence continues at coordinate 6,810 of CANNCS010000052.1, read as the reverse complement.
CACTGTGATTGCGCCATTCTGGCATCCGATCAAACTGGCGGGCGAGGCGGCATCGGCCGACCTTCTGACCGGCGGGCGGATCGAATTGGGCATCGCGCGTGGGGCGTATTCTTATGAATATGAACGGCTTCGGCCCGGAATGGATGCGTGGGAAGCCGGGAAGCGGATGCGGGAAATCACACCGTTGCTGCGCCAGCTTTGGGCGGGCGACTGCGCCCATGATGGAGAGTTTTTCCAGTTTCCCGCGACCACCTCGGCCCCCAAGCCAGTGCAGCCGGATGGACCGCCGATCTGGATCGCCGCGCGCGATCCCAACAGCCATGAATTCGGGGTTCATAACGGCTTCAACATTCAGGTCACACCGCTCTGGATGGGGATGGAGGAGATCGACACCCTGATGGGCCGCTTCAATGATGCCTGTGCCAGCTACGATGGTCCGCGCCCGAAGATCATGCTCTTGCATCACACCTATGTCGGCGCGGATGAGGCAGACGTGGCTGTTGCGGCCAAGGAATTGTCGCGCTTTTATTGTTATTTCGGGGCATGGTTCCAGAACAAGCGCCCGGTCAGCCAAGGCTTGATCGCGCCGCTGAGCGAGGATGAGATGAACGCAAACGCGATGATGTCCCCCGAGAATATGGCGCGTGACCTGACAATCGGGACAGCGGATCAGGTGATCGACCAAATCAAGGCTTACGAGGATTTGGGCTATGACGAATACTCGTTCTGGATCGACAGCGGCATGAGCTTCGACCGCAAACGCGCGTCTTTGGCGCGGTTCATCGACGACGTGATGCCAGCTTTTCAGTGAGGAATTCCATGACGCAACTTCCGCATTACCCGCTTTTCATCGATGGCGCTTGGACAGATGGCGGCAGCGGGCAAGTGATGACTTCGCAGAACCCAGCGACTGGCGCAGACTGGGCGACGTTTGCCTGTGCGGATGCGGGGGATGTGGACCGTGCAATTGGCGCTGCGCGGCGGGTGTTGGATGATCCTGCGTGGCGTGACATGAGCCAAACGCAGCGGGGCAAGTTGCTATATCGTCTTGCGGATTTGATTGCGGAGAATGCCGAGCGGATTGGCCGGGTTGAGACCATGGATAGTGGCAAGCTGTTGGCGGAAACCGCCAGCCAGACCGGGTATGTCGCGGATTATTATCGCTATTACGCCGGGCTGGCCGACAAGATCGAAGGCGCGGTCCTGCCTATCGATAAGCCGGATATGCATGTGTTCACCCGCCGCGAGCCTATTGGTGTCGTGGTGGCCATTGTGCCGTGGAACGCGCAGATGTTCCTGACCGCGACCAAACTGGGACCAGCTTTGGCGGCCGGGTGTAGCGTTGTCCTGAAGGCGTCAGAAATCGCGCCCGCGCCGATGCTGGAATTCGCGCGGCTGATAGACCAGGCAGGGTTTCCGCCAGGGGTGGTATCCGTCATTACCGGCGATGCCGAAAACTGCGCCATCCCGCTGACCCGGCACCCGGATGTGGACCGGATCGCCTTTACTGGAGGGCCGGAGACAGCGCGACATGTGATCCGCAATTCGGCCGAGAATTTTGCTGTGACGACGCTGGAGCTGGGCGGGAAATCCCCGATCCTCGTGTTCGAGGATGCCGATCTTGATGGCGCTGCCAATGGATTGATTGCGGGCAATTTTGGTGCGTCCGGGCAAAGCTGCGTCGCGGGAAGCCGGGGCTTGGTGCACCGGTCGGTGATGGACGATTTGATTGCGCGGATCGAGGCCAAGATGGCGCATGTGGTGATCGGAGATCCGCTTGAGTCCGATACGCATGTCGGCCCGCTTTGCACAGAAGCGCAGGTCGCGCGGATCGAGGCCACTTTGGCCTCGGCGATCGAGGGCGGCGCGCATATCCGGTTCGGCGGGGCGCGGGTGGATCGGCCCGGGAACTACATGGCGCCCACTTTGGTACAGTGCGCGGATGCCGAAACCGAAACGCTCAAGGTTGAGATGTTCGGCCCGGTCATGTCGCTTTTGCCGTTCGACACGGAAGAAGAGGCCATCGCCTTGGCGAATGCCACCCCGTTCGGTTTGGGGTCGGGGGTGTTTACCCAGAACGTCGCCCGCGCGCATCGCGTGTCGGGACGGATCAAGGCGGGGATTTGCTGGGTGAATACCTATCGCGCTGTGTCGCCGATTGCACCCTTCGGCGGGTTCAACCAGTCAGGTTACGGGCGGGAAGCGGGGATCGAGGCGATTCACGATTACACCCGTACCAAGACGGTGTGGATCAGCACGTCCGAGGCCCCAATGGCCAACCCGTTTGTGATGCGGTGATCCGGCAGCAAAATGGGATGTGCAGAACACCATCAAATGTCGCCTAAGGCGCTTCGATTTCTTGGATAGACGTAAACCCTTCGAAGCGCGGCGTGCCTTCGTATAGCTTGCGCGTGTCGCCAGCGCGGGCATGCGAGGCGCGAAACTCTTCGCTTGTGGTCCATGCGCGGAAATGGGCTTCGGTTTCCCAGATGGTATGTGAGGCATACAGGATGCTTCCGTCTTTTGTCGGGCCTTTGAGCATGTGGAACGACACAAAACCTTCCAAGTCCTGCAAGCGGCTTTCGCGCGACAGCCACAGGTCTTCGAATGCGTCGGCGTTTTCCAGTGGGACGGTAAAGCGGTTCATGGCGAGGTACATGAGATGTGTCCTTTGATCGGTCGTTGTTGAGTCGAGTACTAGCAGGTCATCGTCGCCAGTGGCAGGATGAAGGGTGCTTTGGGTAGCGCTGTTTGCAAGATTGAGGAGTGCAGTGGATCACATCGCGCTATCTATTCAACACAGAGTTTGCTGCGCGACTGCCCTTGTTCAGACGCCGGGTGCCTGGAAGGGGTCTCATAGACCCTTATACGGCGTTTCGGTAACTTGGCCGCGAATAAGCGAATGAAGAACACGTTTGGTTCTGTTCTCTGTTTTCTTGCCCACAGGGTAGGGCGCTTGTTTCGCATCAATCGTGTCGTGTCATGGCCTTGATCTTCGTTCGATAACCTGCATACATTTTGACGTATCGGAATAAATGCAGTGTTAGGGGAAATTTTGCAAAGTATTGGGGAGGCGCTTGGACTTGCTGTCGCGTTGGTGTTCTCCGGCGATCCCGACCTGCTGGAAATCGTTTTTCTGTCTCTGCAGGTCAGCCTGACGGCGACGGTGTTTGCCTGCGTCATTGGCCTGCCAATTGGGGCACTTGTCGCGATCGGACGGTTTCGTGGTCGGAACGCCGTTCTCATTTTGATGAACGCGCTCATGGGGTTGCCACCGGTTGTGGTTGGGTTGGTGGTCTACCTACACCTTTCCAGATCTGGGCCGCTGGGGTTTCTTGGGTTGCTGTATACCCCCACGGCGATGATCATTGCCCAAACTATCCTTATTTCTCCGATTGTTGCGGCCTTGTCCCGGCAAGTATTGGAAGACCTTCACGCTGAATATGCTGATCAGTTCCGGTCTCTGTGCCTGACCCGCTTGCAAACCATACAGGCGTTGCTTTGGGACGCGCGGTATTCGCTTTTGACTGTGGGTCTGGCGGGTTTTGGTCGGGCCGTGGCCGAAGTTGGTGCGGTGATCATCGTAGGTGGAAACATCGACCATTTGACGCGAGTGATGACGACGGCAATTGCGCTTGAGACCTCAAAAGGGGATCTTGGGCTTGCTTTGGCGCTTGGGATTATCCTCTTGGTGATTGCGCTTGGCGTGAATGCCGCAGTGCAAACAGTGCGTATGACAGCGGCGAGGCAAGCCTATGTTTGACGCGATGGCCCCTCGCACACAGCCTGACAACCTGCGCGGCACAAATGTTGCGCCGATCCTGCCGATGTCGATGCGTGAAGTCGTGTTGCGCTTTGGCGAAACTGCCGTGCTGGATGGCGTTTCGCTGGATCTTGGTTTGCGTGGATGCACGGTTATCATGGGATCGAATGGCGCAGGCAAGAGCCTGTTGCTCAAGCTTATGCATGGATTGATCGCACCATGTTCGGGCAGCATCAAATGGGGCGACTTAGCCCCATCCGACGTTATGGTGCGACAAGCGCTTGTGTTCCAAAAACCAGTTTTGCTGCGCCGCTCGGTTGCCGCGAATGTCGACTTTGTTCTCAAGGCACGAGGCAAGGGGATTGCAGCTCGCGATGCGTTGCTTGAACACGTTGGTCTGCTGCACAAATCGGCGCAACCCGCGCGTCTTTTGTCGGGCGGTGAAGCGCAACGATTGGCGTTGGCGCGTGCATTGGCGACCGACCCAGAGGTGCTGTTTCTTGACGAGCCAACGGCAAGTCTTGATCCGGCATCGGTACTTGTGATTGAACGGATCGTCGCGGATGCGCGAAAGCGGAACGTGCGCGTCATTCTGGTGACGCACGACATCGGGCAAGCCCGTCGCATGGCAGATGATGTTGTGTTCTTGCATCGCGGCCGCATTGCGGAACACAGCCCGGCATCACAGTTTTTCCCCGACCCACACAGCAGCGTCGCACGGGATTATTTGAACGGCAAAATTGTCGTCTGACACATCCAAAACATAGGAGACCCCCATGCTTTCAAAGCCTTATGCAGTGACCGCGGTGTCAATTTTCCTTGCTGGTGCTGCGACGGCGCAAGACATGTCGATCATCGTTCAGTCAACGACATCGACAGCGAATTCCGGACTCTATGATTATCTCTTGCCGATCTTCCAAGAGACTTCGGGCATTCAGGTCAACGTGGTGGCGGTTGGAACGGGGCAGGCCATCAAGAATGCCCAGAACTGTGATGGCGATGTGCTGCTGGTGCATGCCAAGGCGTCCGAAGAAAAGTTCGTTTCTGAAGGCTATGGCACAGTTCGAACTGATCTCATGTACAACGACTTTGTCATTGTAGGGCCAATTTCAGACCCGGCCGTGGTCTCCGGAATGACGGATGTTCAAGGTGCACTTGGTAAGATTGCTGAAGCGGGCGCGCTTTTTGCGTCGCGGGGGGATGACAGCGGCACTCACAAGAAAGAGCTGTCGCTTTGGTCAAGCGCAGGTGTCGACCCGACAGCGTCAAGCGGTCAGTGGTATCGCGAAACGGGTTCGGGCATGGGGGCGACGCTGAATGCGGGCATTGGCATGGGAGCATACGTCATGACCGACCGTGCGACATGGATCAGCTTTGGGAACAAGCAGGATTACCAGATCAGCGTTCAAGGGGATGACGACATGTTCAACCAGTACGGTGTGATCCCCGTAAACCCCGAGAAGTGTCCGAGTGTGCATGCCGATGCGGCGCAGATTTTTTCTGATTGGCTGGTCTCTTCAGCGGGACAGGACGCGATTGCCAGTTACAAAGTGGCGGATCAGCAGCTGTTCTTCCCGAATGCACCGACGAAGTGATGGAGTGTCAGAGGGCGGTCTAAGAACCGCCCTCTAAACGCATTGTCAGGCGACGTTCCGTTTCGGGCGGGGACGCAAATACCAGTACCAGACACGGTAGCTTTCCAGCGCGATCAGAGGGCCGAAATGTACTGCGGCGGGCACCCAACTGTTCCAATTGTGCAAAGACGCCCAATGAACAAGGGTCAGCACAGCGGCGGCATATGTCCAGCGTTGCAGCCATTTCCACCATGTGCCCATCTTTCGGACAAAGAAGTCTGCCGATGTAACAGCCAACGGAACGAAAATCAGGAACGCGACCCAACCTGTCCAGATATAAAAGCGGGGCAGTTCGTTCATGATGGTGTCGAGGGTCGATTTGTCGATCACATAGAACAGGGTGTGCAGCAGGGCATAGCCAAAAGAGGCGAGGCCGAAGTATCTGCGGTTCTTCTTGAGCCATTGCGGCCCGCGCCAGCCTCGAAGCAGGAGGATTAATGGCGAGGCCATCATCGTGATGATCAGGAAGCGTGCTGAGAATTCGCCACTTGGGTGCACAAGGATGTGAAACACGCGCGGATTTGTCGATGTCATCGCTTCGATGCTCATACCCAAGGCGGGCAATGCCAGCAGAAGCCACAGCCAATATGGGTCGAGAAATGAGAGCTTCCTGAGCATTGTGTCCTCTGTCAAAACTGAAATTCAATCGTGACACGGGCGACGTAGCTATTTCCGTCGGTCGATTTTGGTTTTCTTTTTGGATGCGTCGTGGGGGTTTGTTTCATGTGCGTGCCTGAATGATGGCAATGGCATTTGCAATGAAAAACCCTGTGCCGCGTGGCGACGCAGCACAGGGTTCCCTGTCATACTCTTACTGATCTACCAATCTAAGTGACAGGGTATTCCGATAGGTTTTTAAGGTATTGAAATAAATTAAATAATCGTGATTTTCTCATGCCGGAGAGGGCGTGAGTGTTGCTAGATGATCGACATTGGCGCTCACATTGATAAACCTAAAAGTTGCATTTTTAATATGTCATATTATTTTTGCGCGAGTAAAGTTCTTGCATTCACTGTGTCAGGATTTGCCTTGTTTAGGCAAATAAGAGTTTTGTGATCTGACCTGTCGTTCAATAAAAGAATGCTGCCGTTATGTGAATCCGCCTCGCGCCAATTTGGAGGCGCGCCACGGATTACAAGCATCGTCAGGCCTGCCTTTGAAAACGGATAAGGTGCAGACCAATCAGGATAAACCATGCGATAGCGCCCAAACCGAACACGGCTCCGGCGATGTCACCGATTGGTACGATTAACGTCGCCAATCCGCTTAGGCCGGTACATAGTCCGACAAAGTTGGTCGCTGATGGGATCGTGCGGGATGCGATGCCCAAAATGCTAATACCAAGGGCTGCGATCATTGACCCACTTTCGCCCAATCTCTGGTTCCGATTGACGTGATGACGTCCGGTAGGG
>CANNCS010000051.1 GCA_947503115.1 uncultured Marivita sp. | reverse complement strand
TGCATCATCGTCTCCCTTTTCAAAAAGGGAATCAGATCAGCTCAATAACTGAAACCAAGATGTGTGAATGTCATAGGTTTCGGGTGGCGGCATTGATCGAGGAAAAGCGCCGTCGTGCCTATGCTCAGGAAGACGAATTGCAACTGGTCTGATTTGGACTTTGCTCGCGATCTTCCTGTACGCTTCGAATGCAATCGCCCAAGAAATACGGGTTGCTTTGTGGCATGTGCCATTGGTGCGCGATGGGCCGGGTTTGCCGCTGCGAGATCTGATCGACACTGACGCGACTCTGATGGCCATTGCCGATGCGCTTGCGATGGCGGACGCTGACATCATTGTTTTGACCCGTTTCGACTACGATGCAAGCGGAGCAACCTTGCGTGCCTTTGCGGACCTTGTTGATGGCGGGCATGCCCATCTCAAAGCCTTGCAGACGAATGCCGGCATTCCCACTCGGTTCGACATGGATGGCGATGGGCGGTTGGGAGAACCCGAGGACGCGCAGGCTTATGGTCGGTTTCCCGGGCAAGAGGCGTTGGCCGTCCTATCGCGTTTTCCAATTAACACTGCTGGGTTGCGATCATTCAATGATCATCTGTGGCGCGATGCTTTTGATGGTCTGAGTGTTGAGGCCGATGCTGGTCTTGAGGTGCAGCGGTTGTCCAGTGGAGGCCATTGGATCGTACCGGTGATCTTGTCAGGCAGAAAAGCCTTGCAGAACCTTTCCCTTTTGGTTGGGCATGCCGGCCCACCTGTTTTTGATGGACCAGAGGACCGCAACGGTCGGCGGAACCGGGATGAATTGGCATTGTGGACTCAGATTGTCGACGGTCTCGGCAGTCCATTTCTGTTTATGGCCAACACCAATCTCGACCCTGAACGGGGAGAAGGCTATCGTGCGTCGATGGCGGAATTCCTTGCGCTTGATCGGATGATTGACCCTTTGCGAGGTCGGATCACCGCGCATTGGATCAAGCCCGGCCCGATGCGCGTATCCTACATTCTGCCGTCCGCGGAGTTCCAGATCATCCACGCACGCGTGGAGCCACTGCTGGAGGGCCAACAACATAGCCTGATTATCGTGGACTTGAGGCTACCGGAGACGGCGCTGCCTTGACCCTTTGAGCTTGCGGGTCTACGCGAAGGGCAACCCAGTTGACCAAAGGAACTCATGATGAGCAACGCTTCGCTTTTGATATTGCCCGGTGACGGGATTGGCCCCGAGGTTATGGCCGAGGTGCGCAAGATTATTGATTGGTACGGCGCCAAGCGCGACCTGTCTTTCGACGTGAGCGAAGACCTTGTTGGTGGTGCGGCCTATGACAAGCATGGCACGCCGCTCCATGACGAGACGATGGCAAAGGCACAGGACGTAGATGCAGTCCTGCTGGGCGCTGTTGGCGGTCCGAAGTATGACGATCTTGATTTCAGTGTGAAACCGGAACGTGGTCTTCTGCGTTTGCGCAAGGAAATGGACCTTTTCGCGAACCTTCGTCCCGCGCAGTGCTTTGACGCACTCGCCGACTTTTCGTCGCTGAAGAAGGACGTGGTCGCTGGCCTCGACATCATGATCGTGCGCGAACTGACGTCTGGTATCTATTTTGGCGAACCGAGGGGAATCTTCGAGGAAGGTAACGAAAGGGTCGGTATCAACACCCAACGGTACACAGAATCCGAGATTGACCGCGTTGCGCGCTCGGCATTCGAACTCGCACGCCGTCGTGGCAACAAAGTTTGCTCGATGGAGAAGGCCAACGTCATGGAGTCGGGTATTCTCTGGCGCGAAGTCGTGCAAAAAGTACACGATGAGGATTACCCCGACGTCGAGCTGTCGCACATGTACGCCGACGCTGGCGCGATGCAGCTTTGCCGCTGGCCCAAGCAATTTGATGTAATCGTGACCGACAACCTGTTTGGTGATCTTTTGTCCGATGCGGCAGCGATGCTGACAGGCAGCCTCGGCATGTTGCCTTCGGCCAGTCTTGGGTCTCCGATGGCGAATGGCCGTCCGAAAGCGCTCTACGAACCCGTGCACGGTTCTGCGCCGGACATTGCTGGTCAGGGCAAGGCAAACCCGATTGCCTGCATCCTGAGCTTCGCGATGGCGCTGCGATATTCCTTTGACCAGGGCGACGAAGCGGCCCGTCTTGAAGCCGCAATTGAGACTGTTTTGGCTAATGGCGCACGCACCGCTGACCTCATGGGGCCGGAAGGCGGCACGCCGATGTCCACGTCCGATATGGGCGATGCCATCGTCGCGGCGCTCGACGCGAGCCTGTAAACCAATAAAGGGGCCAGCCATGTCATCGAATGCAAAAGGTGCGGTGCTGGCCCTGATTGCCTTTGGGTTATACTCGACCCACGACGTTTTCATCAAAACGCTAGGTGCGATATATTCCCCGATCCAGATTGTATTCTTCAGCGTTCTGTTAAGCTTTCCGCTCGCCACGCTCATGTTGATGCGGGATGCTAAACCGGGAACGCTTGTACCCGTACATCCATGGTGGATGGCGGTCCGAACAGTTGGGGCAGTGGTGACGGGTGTTTCGGCATTCTACGCTTTTTCCTCACTTCCCCTGACCCAGACTTATGCCATTCTATTTGCCACACCTCTATTGATCACTGTCCTGTCCATTCCGATTCTGGGTGAAACTGTTCGCTTGAGGCGCTGGATGGCTGTGATCGTGGGCCTCTTCGGGGTCATGGTTGTTCTGCGCCCCGGGGCAACCGATCTCACACTCGGACACGCTGCGGCAATTGTAGCAGCGTTTGGTAGTGCCTTTGCTTCGATCGTCGTGCGCAAGATCGGCGCGGAAGAACGAATTGTGGTCATGCTGCTCTACCCAATGGTGGCAAACTTTGTCGTCATGGGGGCCGCCTTGGCATTCGTCTACAAACCGATGCCGATCGAACACTTGGGAATGCTCGCAATCATTTCCATCATGGCATGGACCGCGGGCCGGATTATCATCTCGGCATACCAAACCGGCGAAGCGGCGATTGTTGCGCCAATGCAGTATTCGCAGATCCTGTGGGCGACTGTGTTTGGTTTGCTTTTCTTCGGGGAAACCACCGACCTCTATACCGCAGTCGGAGCGTCGATCATTATTGGATCAGGCATCTACATTGTTCTGCGGGAAAGCCGGGGAGGTACGTCGAAAAACACGCCTGTGCTGCGCACCCGTACGCGTGTTGGAACACCTTCGATGCCGCGACTTGGCGATCTCATGACCTCTGGACGATTTCGGGATCGCAATATGGCGACGCAGGATCGTGGATCGCTGAAGTAAGCACGTAATTCAGACGTGCTTTGCTCAAATCAAGGCTTGTCAAATGCCCACGCGGGCAGTAGTTCCCCCGTCACGGTCGGGCTGTAGCGCAGCCTGGTAGCGCACCTGCTTCGGGAGCAGGGGGTCGGAGGTTCGAATCCTCTCAGCCCGACCAGTATCCAAGACATTTTAGATTTAGACGGTTTCGGCCGCCTTAAGCCCGCCTTTAGCGAATGCAGGCACATAAGCGCCAAGCTCTAGCGCCTTGGTCGGGTTCGAGGCATTTCCGTCCAGCGCGCGGCGTTTTACGCCCTGAAGGATCGACGCCATGCGGAAATACGTGAAAGCAAGGTAGAAGCCGAACCGATCAATGCCGGGCAAATCCATGCGCTGGCAGTAGGCGTCGATGAATGCCTGATCCTCGGGGATACCCAATGGCACCCGCTCCACGCCAGCAAGCCCACGCCCTGCATCACCCGGAGGCAGACCCCATTGCATTATGACGGCTGCTAGATCGGCAAAGGGGTGGCCAAGCGTCGACAGCTCCCAGTCCAACACAGCCACACAGTTAGGTTGGTCGGGCGCAAAAAGCAGGTTGTCTATCCGGTAGTCGCCATGCACCAGCGTGACACGTCCATCATCTTCGGGGATGTTTCGGGCGAGCCAGTCCATCAGTGCGTCCATGTCGGGGATTGGGTCGGTTTCGGTGGCGCGGTATTGTTTGGTCCAGCGGTCGATCTGCCGCTGATAGTAATTGCCTTGCGGTCCATAGTCCGTCAGCCCGGTTGCAGCCAAATCAACCGAGTGGATCGCTGCCAACACGCGGTTCATATCGTCAAAGATTAACTTGCGATGCTCCTGTGTGGCATCTGGCAGGCGCGGATCGACAAAGGTCCGACCTGGCACATGGTCCATTACATAGAACATCGAACCGAGAACGGCGTCGTCTTCGCAAAGAGCATACATCCTCGCGACGGGCACATCGCTGTCGGCAAGTGCTTTTTGCACACGAAATTCACGGTCGACGGCGTGGGCCGATTTTAATAGCTGCCCCGGAGGTTTACGACGCAGCACATAGGTGCCCGAATCTGTAGACAGCTTGAAGGTCGGGTTGGATTGCCCCGTAGCAAATTTCTCAACTGCAATAGGTCCGCGAAATCCGGGAACATGTGCCGCCAGCCACGCCTCGACAGCGGTGGTGTTGAATGGTGTGCTCATCCGTTGGTGTATTTGCGCAGTTCGGCACGGGCCACTTGCCGACGGTGCACAGCGTCGGGGCCATCGGCAAAACGAAGCGTGCGCAAATGCGTCCACATTCGCCAAAGTGGCGTGTCTTGGCTGATCCCGGTGCCGCCATATAGTTGCATCGCCTCGTCCACGACCTTGAGCGACATGAGCGGCGCAATGACTTTGATCTGGCTGATCCACGGTTGTGCAGCGCGCGTACCTTGTGTGTCCATCATCCACGCCGCCTTGAGGCACAAGAGCCGCGCCTGTTCGATCTCCATCCGAGCGTTTGCGATGATGTCGTAGTTGGCCCCTAGTTCTACCAATGGTTTGCCGAATGCTTCGCGGTTCAGCCCGCGTCGACACATCAGTTCCAGTGCCTTTTCAGCCAGTCCGATGGATCGCATGCAATGGTGAATACGCCCCGGTCCAAGCCGACCTTGCGCCACCTCAAACCCGCGCCCTTCGCCTAGCACGATGTTCTTGGCGGGGATGCGGACATTGGTGAAGCGAAGATGCATATGCCCATGCGGCGCATCATCCTGCCCGAATACATGCATCGGGCGCAGTACTTCGATACCCGGTGTATCGGCATCCATCACGAACATAGTGTGGCGGCCGTGCTTGGCCGCGTCGGGATCAGTGCATGCCATCAGAATGTAAAGCTGGCAGCGCGGGTCTCCGGCCCCTGAGATCCAAAATTTCTCACCGTTCAGAACCCAGTCATCGCCGTCACGGCTGGCCTCAAAGGCAAGCTGCGCCGCGTCTGAGGATGCGACATCTGGCTCCGTCATCACATAGGCCGACCGGATGTTCCCTTCTAGCAGCGGATCCAGCCAACGGTCTTTCATCCATTGGTCGCCATAGCGTTCTAGGACTTCCATATTGCCGGTGTCGGGCGCGTTGCAATTAAAGACCTCGGCGGCAAGGTGGACCTTGCCCATTTCCTCGGCAAGATAGGCGTATTCGACGGTGCTCAGACCGTGGCCTTTGTCGCTGTCGGTCAGCCAAAAATTCCACAGTCCGCGTTCCTTGGCCTTGTTCTTAAGGCCATCGAGGATCTCAAGTTGGCGGTCGGTATGTTGAAATCTATCCCCTGACGGATGTTGACCTACCTCGTCGTGGAATTCGCCATCCAGTGGCGCAATCTCGGTTTCAACCATATTGCGCACCTGCTCAATGAGCGTGCGTACATGATCCGATACTCCCAGGTCCATCGTGCCGTCCCTCCCGTCTGCTTAGTTGCCGGATCGTAGGACCGTGCCTAACAATCCACCAGATCCGAAACGCACGACGCTACGGAGTTTCTTTGGAGTGAGAGTCTCAGGGGGTTTGGGGGGCTGGTCCCCCAAACAATCAAATTGGCAAAGGCAATTCGACCCCTTTAGAAGTCCAAGTTTTCGACACTCAGCGCATTCTGTTGAATGAATTCACGGCGCGGCTCCACCACGTCGCCCATCAACTTGGTGAAGAGATCATCCGCCTCGGTCATGTCATCGACTTTGACCTGCAGCAGCGTGCGTGCATCCGGGTCCAGTGTGGTTTCCCAAAGCTGGTCGGGGTTCATTTCGCCGAGGCCCTTGTAGCGCTGCAGGGTCAGTCCCTTTTCGCCTTCTTCAAGGATCGCGTTCAGCAAATCGAGCGGACCATGGATCCATTGCTTACGATCCTTCCGGATCAGCTGCGCGGGCCTGTCGTACACGGCTTGCAGGCTTTTGGTAAAGCTGCCGGTCTTGCGCGCTTCACCAGATCGGAGCATCGGGCCGTCCAGTGTGCGGACCTCTTCGACGCCACGCAGTATTCGGGCCAGACGGAACCCGCGATCCTGTGTGATACGGCCTTGCCAGCCACGCTCGTATTCCAGCGCGATCAGATCCAGCCGCGCCGCAACCTTGTCGGCTACGCCTTGAAGGTCGGCATCAACTGCGCCCGGAACAAAAGCGCCTGCAATGGCAGACTGTTCGAGGATATGCCGGGGGTAATGCGTCGGGAACGCATCCAGCACACGCTTCAGCTGCCGCGCCTCTTCCACGACACGCACGAGGTCTTGACCAAGGATGGTCTCGCCATTGCCCTGCAAAAGCTGTGCACCATCGGTGCCCTGTTGGATCAGGTATTCTTCCATCGCGGCTTGATCCTTGAGGTAAACCTCGGACTTTCCGCGCATGACTTTATAAAGGGGTGGCTGCGCAATGTAGAGATACCCACCTTCGATCAGTTCGGGCATCTGGCGGTAGAAGAAGGTCAACAGCAGCGTCCGGATGTGCGCGCCGTCCACATCGGCGTCCGTCATGATGACGATCTTGTGGTAGCGCAGCTTCGAGATATTGAATTCGTCCCGGCCGATCCCGGTGCCCAGTGCCATGACCAGGTTGCCGATTTCCTGACTGCCCAGCATCCGGTCAAACCGCGCGCGTTCTACGTTTAGGATTTTACCCTTGAGCGGTAGGATCGCCTGTGTGCGGCGGTCACGCCCCGTCTGCGCCGATCCTCCCGCGCTGTCACCCTCGACGAGGAACAGTTCGGTTTGCACCGGGTCCTTCTCGGAACAGTCCTTCAATTTGCCCGCAAGAAAATTCACGTCCATCGCGGTCTTGCGGCGGGTCAGTTCGCGGGCTTTGCGCGCTGCTTCACGGGCCAGCGCGGCCTCGACGATCTTTCCGACGATGCGCTTGGCCTCGTTGGGGTTTTCTTCGAACCATTCTGCAAGCTTCTCGTTCACAAGGCTTTCGACCGCAGGCCGCACTTCGGACGAGACAAGTTTGTCCTTCGTCTGGCTGGAGAACTTGGGGTCCGGTACTTTGACAGACAGAACGCAGGTCAAACCTTCGCGAGCGTCATCGCCGGTGAAGTTAACTTTTTCCTTCTTCGCAATACCCGACGACTGCGCATAGTTGTTGATGGTGCGGGTCAGCGCGCCACGGAAACCCGCCATGTGGGTGCCACCGTCACGTTGTGGGATGTTGTTGGTGAAGGGTAGGACGGTTTCATGATAGCTGTCGTTCCACCACATCGCCACTTCTACGCCAATCCCATCGCGGTCACCGACCATGAAGATCGGGTCAGTCATGACGGGCGCCTTGGAGCGGTCGAGGAATTTGACGAATTCGCGAACACCGCCCTCGTAGAACAGTTCCGATCTAAGAGGCTCTGCCGGACGTTCATCTTCGAGGATGATGCGTACACCTGAGTTCAGAAACGCCAGTTCGCGCAGGCGTTTTTCCAAAGTGTGGAAATCGTAATCGAGGTTCGAAAAGGTAGACGTCGAGGCAAGGAACCGCACCTCGGTGCCTTTCTCTCCGGCGGCATCGCCGACAACTTCCAGATGCTTCACAGTATCGCCACGTTCAAATCGTGCGATGTGTTCTTTGCCGTTGCGCCAGACGCGCAGCTCAAGCCAGTCGGAAAGGGCGTTCACGACGGATACACCCACTCCGTGCAGACCACCGGACACCTTGTAGGAGTTCTGGTCGAATTTACCGCCAGCGTGTAGCTGGGTCATGATGACCTCGGCAGCGGACACGCCTTCTTCCTCGTGGATGTCCACGGGAATTCCGCGTCCGTTGTCACGCACTGATACGCTGTTGTCGGCATGGATTTTGACCTGAACAAAGTCGGCATGACCGGCGAGTGCTTCGTCAATACCGTTGTCCACGACCTCATACACCATGTGGTGCAGACCCGAACCATCGTCCGTGTCGCCGATATACATGCCCGGACGTTTGCGGACAGCTTCCAAGCCCTTGAGAACCTTGATGGAATCTGCGCCGTATTCTTCCGGTGCCTGTGCGGGGTCTGCCATGAATTTACCCTTCGTTTTTCTTCTGATTTTATACGCTAAAGCCAAAGGGTTGTCACGCGACTGACACAAGATTTAGCGGTTTAGGTAATTCCAAAGCGGACAACTTGTCAGGGGGCTGCGTGATGTGAAACCAATGTTCCAAGATCGGTCTCCGTCACTTCGAAATACTGAGCTCTATCGCCCAATTCCGAGAAAAGCTCAGGCCCAGTACCTGTCATCCAAGCTTGTGCGCCCAGCGCGCAAATTTCGTCGTAGAGTGCTGCGCGTCGACCTGCATCCAGATGGGCTGCGACTTCGTCCAGAAGCACAATCGGCGCCGCCCCGAATTCTTCGACCAGTGCGCGAGCATTGGACAAGACAAGCGAGATCAAGAGTGCCTTCTGCTCTCCGGTGGAACTGTCTGCGGCAGGCACGCCTTTGGCGGCAAAGACACCGTACAGGTCGGCCCGATGTGGGCCCACAAGTGTGCGACCTGCTGCAAGATCGCGGAAACGACTTTCCTCGAAGGCTGCGCGCAGGTCAGCTTCTGTGCCCGGCATCTCACCTTCGGTCTGAATAAGGTCGAGTTCAGCGGCTGGGAATTGCGTGCTGGCCTGATCCTGCGCGCTTGCGATTCTGTTTAGGGCACGCACACGGTTGGCATGGATGGCGGCACCGGAATGCGCCATCTGCGTCTCAATCGCCTTGTACCACATCGGATCCCTGACCTGATCCTTGAGCAGTCGATTGCGTTCGCGCATCGCCTTTTCGTAGATCAATGAAGCATCGCCGTGATCAGGAAAGAAACTCAGGGTCATTCGATCCAGAAACCGACGTCTGCCCTCGGCGCCTTCAATCCAAAGCCTGTCCATTGATGGCAGCAACCACAGGAGCCGCACCAGTTCACCCAAACGCGACTGTGGGGCTGGTTTGTCGTTTATTCTGACCTGTCGGGGCGTTCCTTGTTCGGACTGAAACGCGATGTCCTGTAGCCCCTCTGGTGTCTGGACAAGGCCGCTAACCTTCCACCCAAGCCCTTCGGGGCGTCGCGTCATGTCTTGCGCAGATGCCCGCCGCATCCCGCGTCCGGGTGAAAAAAGAGAAACCGCTTCGATCAGGTTTGTCTTGCCAGCGCCATTCGGACCAAAAAGCACAACTGGCCGTGGGTCGGGGTCAAGCGACACATGCAGGTGAGAGCGGAAGTGCGACAGCGTGAGGCGGTTGATATGAAGTGGCAACAGCGCCCCCGTTTACAGGCGCAGAGCCGTCACACCCGCATCGGCATGACGACGTAGACAGCGCTGGTGTCGTTGCCTTCGCGCATCAAGGTCGGGTCGCCCGAAGAATTGAACATGAAGACTGCGTTTTCGCGATCCACCTGGCTGGCGATCTCTAGCAAGTATTTGGCATTGAAGCCGATTTCCAATCGGTCGTCACCATAGGCTACCGCCAATTCTTCTTCAGCGGCGCCGCTGTCTGGTGCGTTGACTGACAGGATCAGGCGATCTTCGTCCAATTGCAGTTTAACAGCGCGCGAGCGTTCAGAGGATACAGTTGCGACGCGATCTACAGCTTTGGCGAATTCGGCCGCGTCGACTTCAAGTCGTCGCGTGTTGCCCTGTGGGATGACGCGCGTGTAATCGGGGAACGTCCCGTCGATGACTTTGGATGTCAGTGTGATGTCTGGCGTTGCAACGCGCACCTTGGTTTCCGACACTGATACTGCGATTTGCATGTCGTCATCATCAAGCAATTTGCGCATCTCGCCGACTGTTTTGCGCGGTACGATAACGCCCGGCATATCTGCGGCACCTTCGGGAAGTGGCGCGTCGATTCGTGCCAATCGGTGTCCATCTGTCGCTACACAACGCAGCACTTTGCCGTCTTCGCTGCTTGCAACATGCATATAGACGCCGTTCAGATAGTATCGCGTTTCTTCGGTTGAGATCGCGAATTTCGATTTGTCGAACAGGCGGCGCAGAACCGGCGCGGGAGCCGAAAAATTTGCGCTGTACTCAGAAGATGCCATCACTGGGAAATCTTCTTTCGGAAGCGTGGCAAGAGAGAAGTTCGAACGACCTGCTTCTACGGTAAGCCGACCCGAAGCGCTGTCTTCCGAGAGAGACACCAGAGCACCGTCCGGCAGTTTCCGGACAATTTCGTGCAATGTGACCGCAGAAACGGTTGTTGCACCCGCGCGTTCGACCTGTGCCACCGCGCGGTCGACCACTTCGATATCAAGGTCGGTCGCGCGAAACTGAACCGTCTCACCTTCGGCTTCGATAAGGACGTTGGCCAGAATCGGGATGGTGTTGCGCCGCTCGACAACGGATTGCGCTTGCGACACCGCCCTGAGCAGCGTTCCGCGTTCCATGCTGAATTTCATGCGTTCATCCCCCGACTGGCCGGACGCCGACAGTAACCCGCATAAGGGTTGCTCTCCAAGCCCTTGTTTTGCAATTTCTTGGCCGGATTGCGCGCAGGGTCAAGTGCAGGCGTGCAGTAAGACACGCAACTGACCCTTTTGTTGTCTCTGGGACTCAGGCTTCGAGCGACCTACGCAGCAATTCAACGTCCTCAGCGATCTGTGCGTCTTGTTTCCTGAGTTCTTCGATCCGACGGACACCATGCATCACTGTGGTGTGGTCGCGCCCTCCGAAGTGCCGCCCGATCTCGGGAAGCGAGCGTGTCGTCAACTGTTTGCACAAATACATCGCGATCTGACGGGGGCGGGCAAATGTGCGAACACGTTTGGGACCGACGAGATCAGAGTGCCGGATGAGATAGTGATCGGCGACCTTACGTTGGATTTCTTCGATCGAGACTTTGCGTTCTGAGACACGCAGAATGTCAGTGAGGCACTCCTGCGTAAGATCCATTGAGATCGGTTTCCCAACCAAAGACGCAAAGGCGAACAGACGGGTCAGAGCGCCTTCTAGGATACGCACGTTGCTGACAATGCGCGCCGCAAGGAATTCAAGAATGCCTCGCTCGACCTCAAGGCCGGGATACATGCGGCTGTACATTTCCGACTTGGATTGAAGGATACCAAGGCGCAGTTCGTAGTCAGTCGGGTGCAAATCCACCACAAGCCCGCTTTGCAAACGCGAACGGATGCGGTTTTCCATGTCTTTGATTTCGTCGGGCGCACGATCTGCCGAAATGATGATCTGTTTGTGCTGATCCACCAGTGCGTTGAAGGTGTGGAAGAACTCTTCTTGAGTGCTGTCTTTGCCTGCAATGAACTGCACATCATCGACCATCAGCACGTCGACCGAGCGGAACAGCGACTTGAAATCCATCATCTTGCGGTCGCGCAGTGCCTGCACAAAGCGATACATGAACTGTTCAGCAGACAAATTCAGCACGTTGAGATGTGGATGGCGAGTGCGAAGCTCCCATGCGATTGCGTGCATGAGGTGTGTCTTACCAAGGCCGACCCCGCCATAAAGAAAAAGCGGGTTGAACGTCACCGGCCCACCCTCTGCCACTCGGCGGGCAGCAGCATGAGCAAGTTCGTTTGGTTTCCCGACGACGAACGAGTCGAAGGTGAACCGCTTGTCGAGAGGTGACCCATTCAAGCTGTCGGAAGCTGGTGCCGGCTTCGTGTGTACGTGGGGTGACGCAACAGGCTCGTTGAGCTGTTCTTCAGGCTCGGCTCTTAGAGCCACTTCTTGAGCCGCAGTCACCGTGTCGAAGACAACGCGACGGACAGAGGGGTTTACTCGGGTGATCTTGGACAAAAGAAGATCGCCGTAATTCTGAGACACGTAGTTGCCAAGGAAGTTGGTCGGAACATTAAAGCGCGCTATACCTTCTTCGGCGCCAACATAGGTCAGTGGTTCGATCCAGCTTTGGAAGGTGTTCGCTCCCATTGTTTGATGCAGCTCATCTCGAATCGATCCCCACTGGTCTTGCGTCATTTGTCCCTGTTCCACTGTCTGCATGTGTAGCCACACACTATTCCTCGTTCGGAAGGCATTTCCATGTCTTCCATGAGTCACATTCGGCAAAAGATGGCCGTGGCTCGTCCGATGTAAAACGGACGACCAAAACATAGGGATAAGGAACACCTGGCAATGAGTTCGCTACAGCCCTTGCATCATTTTGGACAAGGCAGTTGATCGTCTATCGATTATGCCGTCAGGCCAAAATTGAGACATTCTTCCGATCTCGATTCTGAACTGAAGGAGCCTGTCCCCCCCGGTGCGATGTGACCCGCAAGGCATGTTTATAAGGCTGGGAGACCGTGCATCAACTGAACTTCGTTGTTGACTCAAACAAAGCCAAAAAAGAATCTCTTACCGATGCAGAGCTGCGCAAGGGATACAAAAAAACGCCGCCTCTGTTGAGGCGGCGCCTTGATTTTCGCAAGCTGTTTTGTCAGCCGCCGATTCTCAGCTTAGCTCAATGCTTTGACGCGAGACGCCAGGCGGGACACTTTGCGAGATGCTGTGTTCTTGTGGTAAACGCCCTTTGTCACACCGCGCATGATTTCAGGCTGAGCAGCGCGAAGTGCAGCAGCGGCCGCGTCTTTGTCACCAGAAGCGATCGCTTCTTCAACTTTGCGGAGGTAAGTGCGGATGCGCGAACGGCGCGCTTTATTGATCGCGAAGCGCTTTTCGTTCTGCTTTGCGCGCTTCTTGGCCTGGGGCGAATTTGCCATGTGATTTATCCTGGTTCGTTTCGTTCAGATCGGGTTGCATATGTCAGCACGCCCGGAACCATCGACCGGATCGAATCTTGCCTAAGCGGGCATCACACGCATGTATAAGGGCCGTATAGCCCCAGATATCCATTATGAAAAGGCCTCTTTTCGCGCTTACCTGTCGCGGAACTGTGGCGTGCGCTTTTCAAGGAAGGCAGCCATGCCTTCTTTCTGGTCCTCGGTTGCGAAGAGAGAATGGAACAGTCGACGTTCCACCAAGAGACCTTCGCTCAGCGTCGTCTCGTAAGCGCGGTTGACTGCTTCTTTGACGGCAAAGGTTGCCAGCATGGATTTCTCAGCGATTTTTGCAGCCGCAGATTGGGCCTCTTCCATCAACGCTTTGGCCGGAACCACACGGCTGACAAGGCCAGAACGCTCTGCTTCCTCTGCGTCCATGAAGCGGCCTGTGAGATGCATGTCCATGGATTTCGATTTGCCGACAAAGCGCGTCAGGCGCTGTGTGCCACCGATTCCTGCGACGACACCAAGATTGATTTCGGGTTGGCCGAATTTGGCGGTATCCGATGCGATGATGAAATCGCACATCATAGCCAGTTCGCAGCCTCCGCCCAGCGCGTAGCCTGACACCGCCGCGATGATTGGTTTGCGGACTTTACACACAGCCTGTGATTCAGAGCCAAAGAAGTCGGACATGAACATCTCGACAAATGTCTTTTCGGACATTTCCTTGATGTCAGCACCCGCAGCAAAGGCCTTGGGAGAGCCGGTTAGAATAATGCACCGGACCTTTTCGTTGGCTTCGGCATCTTCAAGTGCGCTTGCAAGCTCAGACAGAAGTTGGCTGTTGAGCGCATTTAGCGCGTCAGGCCGATTCAGTTTGATGGTGGCAACATGATCTTCGATTTCGACGATGATCGTCTCATAAGCCATGAGTGAGGGCTCCGTTCGGTGATCTCAGGCGTGCAGCCTTACGCATCTGATCCGTACCGTTCAAGCTATCTTTGACATGTTGGGCAATAGAAGGTGGAGCGGCCCGATTGTACGATCCTACGAATTGTCGAGTGGCATCCTTCACTGCGACAAGGCTCGCCTTCCCTTCCGTAAACATCAAAGCTGTGCTGAAAATATCCAAGTTGTCCATCGGCTTGGCGGAAGTCACGTAAAGATGAGCCACCAGCTTCGATAGCGTCAATCAGTACCTCGCGGATGATTGGAACAAGCTTTGAAATCCGGTTTTCAGCAACGCGCCGCGCTGGGCGCGTCGGATGAATTTTTGATCTAAAGAGCGCCTCACACACATAGATATTGCCCAAACCGGCGACCGTTTTCTGATCGAGCAAGGCTGATTTCATCGGCGTTTTGCGATGGGCAAGCGCCTCGACAAGGTAGCTTTCGTCGAAACCATTACCCAGCGGCTCCGGTCCAATCGATGCAAGTAGTGGGTGCGAGTCACCCGCCTCGGTTGAAAACAGGTCCATGGCCCCGAAACGCCGCGGATCGTTGAAGGTGATGCGAGCGCCGTTCTCCATGTCGAGCACGACGTGGTCGTGTTTCTCGGGCGCGGGATGTGTGTGAACGAATTGTCCGAGAGGGTCGCCGGACACCAGCATACGCCCTGACATACCAAGATGGATCAGGGCAGTCTCGCCACTGTCTAGATCGCCCAAGATATATTTTGACCTCCGTCGTAGCCGCAGAACGCGTTTTCCAGTCAGCCGTTCGGCCATGTTTTGGGGAAACGGCCAGCGCAAGTCAGGCCGATTGACCTGTGCATTTGCGATGACGAAGCCTTCCATCGCGGGCGCCAGTCCGCGTCGTACCGTCTCAACCTCTGGCAATTCGGGCATTTGGTGGGTCCTGTCTGATGTCGTCGCATTGTAACGCCGTGTGGGCGCTCTATAAGAAAGTCTGGCACGGGAAACGACAAGGCTTATGGAAGACGAAAACCACTCCACCACGCATTTTGGGTTCCAGGACGTTCCGGAGAACGAAAAAGCGGGTCGCGTACAGGGCGTGTTCAGCTCTGTCGCGTCGAAATACGATGTCATGAATGACGCTATGTCGTTTGGCGTCCATCGCATTTGGAAAGACGCGATGATGGATTGGCTTGCACCGCGTCCGGGTCAAAGGCTGCTCGATGTGGCGGGTGGAACCGGCGACATCTCGTTCCGTTTTCTCAAGCGGGCAGGGCATGGTCACGCGACCGTTCTTGACCTTACAGAACCGATGTTGATCGAAGGCCGCAAGCGGGCCGAAGCAAACGCGATGAGCGATAGCTTGGAATGGGTCGTTGGTGACGCGATGCACCTGCCATTCAACGACAACACGTTCGACGTTTACACGATTTCCTTTGGTATCCGAAACGTGACGCGCCCGCAGGAGGCGCTGAACGAGGCGTTTCGAGTGTTGCGTCCAGGTGGCCGTTTGATGGTGTTAGAGTTCAGCCAGATCCCGAACGAACTGATGCAAAAAGTATACGATCTGTATTCCTTCAACATCATCCCACGCATGGGTCAGGCCATCGCCAATGACCGCGACAGTTACCAATATCTAGTCGAATCGATCCGCAAGTTCCCAGACCAGGACACGTTCCTCGGCATGGTTCGACAGGCGGGGTTCGAGAATGCAAAATACCGTAACCTGAGCATGGGGATCGCATGCCTGCATTCCGGTTGGAAAATCTGACGTGAGAGGTCCACACAACATTTTGCGCCTGATCCGTACGGGTGCGACGTTGGAGCGTACGGGTGCGATGGGTGTGGTTCTGGATGCCTTTGACGCACCCAAGCCGCTTCGGGTTGCAGCACGACTGCTGGGCTGGCCTTTCAAGTGGCTCGGGTATTCGGGCGATCCGACAATGCCCCCTGCGCCTCGTGCCCTGACGGCACTTGGTCCAGCATATATCAAGTTTGGTCAGGTTCTGAGCACCCGACCCGACGTTGTCGGCGATGAGATGGCGACACAATTGCGTGTCCTGCAAGACAAGTTGCCTCCGTTCTCAGTTGCCGAAGCGAAAAAGATGGTTGAGGCCGAGCTTGGGATTGCGGTTGATCAGCTCTTTGCGGAATTCAGTGAGCCGGTCGCCGCAGCATCAATCGCGCAGGTCCACAAAGCCAAACTCGCACAGACTGGCGAAACAGTCGCGGTTAAGGTGCTTCGCCCGCACATCGAGCGTGATTTTCGCAAGGACATTGACGCCTTCTATTTTGCCGCCAGCCTTATCGAGCTTTTGTCGCCATCTTCGCGTCGTCTTCGCCCCATGGACGTGATCACGCATTTCGAAGGCGTCGTCATGGGCGAACTCGACTTGCGGCTCGAATCCTCTGCAGCGTCTGAGTTCGCTGCCAACACTGTACAGGACGAAGGTTTCCAACTTCCCGCGATCAAATGGGATCTGTCCAGCAGGCGGGTTATGACGCTCGAATGGGCTGAGGGTTTGCCGCTGGGAGACAACGATGCTTTGGATGCGGCTGGACATGACCGCGTTGCACTGAGCGAGCGTGTCTTGCAGCTCTTTCTGCAGCACGCGCTGCGCGACGGTTATTTTCATGCGGACATGCATCAGGGCAACCTAAAGGTTGCGCCGAACGGCGATATTATTGCGCTTGATTTCGGGATCATGGGGCATATCGACGAATATACGCGTCGGGTCTATGCCGAGATCCTCTATGGCTTCATACGTCGCGATTACAAACGTGTGGCTGAAGTCCATTTCGAAGCGGGTTACGTTCCGAATGACCGGGATGTGGACGAATTTGCCCGTGCCTTGCGTGCTGTCGGTGAACCGATTTTCGGCATGGATGCGACACGCATCTCAATGGGTCGTCTGCTGAGTTATCTGTTCGAAGTTACAGAACGGTTCGGCATGGAAACTCGAACCGAGCTCATCCTGTTGCAACGGACAATGGTTGTTGTCGAAGGTGTCGCGAGATCACTTGATCCCAACATGAACATCTGGAACGTCGCAAAGCCGATTGTCGAGGACTACATCAAGACCAGTATCGGACCTCGTGCATTCGCCAAAGATCTTGGGAAGACTGCACTTGTCTTGGCCCGGTTTGGACCACGCCTGCCAGCCTTGATGGAACAGCTCTTGATCGCTCAGGCGCAGGGTGCGCCGGAACCAAAATCCAACAGGCTGAGGACGGCCGTTCTTTGGGGATTGATAGGTGCATCGATCGGTGGTGGGCTTGCCGTGGTTATCGAGGCAGTTTTGTGAAACGATCCTTGGTATCGTAACGAAATCCTAACGCTCTGGACCTTACGCTCTGCCAAACGCAGAATGCGAGGGCCGTTCTTTGTACGGAATTTGGTCAAAACCGTTGGTCTTGGGCGTGGCGCTGACAGTGCTTTCCGCCCGGGTTTCTTTTGCCAGTATTTGTGACATTGCGGCGCAACATGCAGCCTCTGAAACAGGGGTGCCACTAGATGTCATGCAAACCATCACTCGCCTAGAAACCGGCCGTGGAAGCGACGCGGACCCGTGGCCTTGGACGGTGAACCACGCTGGTGACGGCTCTTGGTTTCAAACCGAAGATGACGCCCGATCCTATGTCTTTTCCAAGGTGAAACGTGGGGAATCGAATATCGACATCGGTTGTTTCCAGATCAATTATCGCTGGCATTCGGATGGGTTTCGTTCTCTGGATGACATGTTTGATCCCGCGCAGAACGCCCTGTATGCGGCCCGCTTTCTAACAGAGCTTTTCAGAGAGTTCGGCAGCTGGACAGAAGCGGCGGGTGCATATCATAGTCGCACGCCCGAGTATTCAGAGCGTTACAAGACCAAGTTTCAGAGCATCTACAGCCGCCTTTCCAAACGTCCTGCTTCACAGTTTTCCGGAACGGCCGACCAAGTCGTGTCTCATTGGGGACGAAAGGGTACATCGCGCCCCGGTTCTCTTTTCATGTCCGAAGCGACGGCGCAGCCGTTTATCGCTCTTCCCCGGTCAAACTGATGGAAATGTCACTCAACACGCTGTTTGCAAAACCAACGGTGATTCTGGCCGTCGCGTTGATGGCTATCATTGTGATGATGATCCTGCCGGTTCCTGCTTTTGTTCTTGATGTTGGATTGGCCACATCGTTCGCACTTGCGATCCTGATTTTCACCGTCACGCTTTTTGTTGAAAGACCTCTCGATTTCTCGGCTTTCCCGACGATTCTCTTGGCCTCATTGATGCTGCGCTTGTCGCTCAACATCAGTTCGACAAAATTGATCATTGGAGAAGGGCATACTGGAACGGATGCAGCAGGTCATGTGATCCAAGGTTTTGCCGACTTCGTCATGGGCGGGAACGTCTTTTTGGGCTTGGTCGTTTTTTGCGTACTTCTGATCGTCAATTTCATGGTCATCACAAAAGGTGCCGCGCGGATGGCCGAAGTGGGCGCGCGGTTTGCCCTTGATGGAATGCCCGGCAAGCAGCTTGCTATTGATAGTGACATGGCGGCTGGCGCAATAACACATGCTGAAGCACGCGCACGGCGGGAACGTGAGCTTCAGGAAACCACGTTTTTTGGATCACTCGATGGGGCATCGAAATTTGTAAAAGGCGATGCTGTTGCGGGCCTCTTAATCACTTTGCTCAACATTCTTGTCGGCCTGATTATGGGCACTGTGGTCCATGGAATGCCGATTGGCGCGGCTTTTGAGACTTATGCAATCTTGACGGTTGGCGACGGGTTGGTGACGCAGATCCCTGCGGTCATAATATCGATAGCGGCAGCACTATTATTGGCGCGAGGTGGCGCTATTGGTGCAACCGACTTGGCGATCACCACGCAATTGGGCCGTCATCCTGCAGCGCTTGCGACCGTTGCCGTGCTCATGATGCTCTTTGCGTTAGTGCCGGGGCTACCGTTTATCCCTTTCATAATGGGGGGAGCGATTCTTGCCGGGCTTGCTTATTGGGTTCACCAGAACGACGATACTGATGACGAAGAGAGCGGCGAAGAAACCGCATCTATCACTCCAAGAGAGCGCCCCATCGGTGATGTGCTTGATCTCGACGACATCCATGTAGAATTTGCGCCGGACCTTGTCGATATGGTGCTTGATCCAGCGAGTGGGCTGGATTCCCGTATCACCAATATGCGCACCCATATTGCCAAGAGCTTCGGTATGATCATGCCCGAAGTGCGATTGACTGACGATGCGATGCTCCGAGACGGAACCTATGTGTTGCGCGTGCATGGTGTCGAAGTGGCACGCGGAGTTCTGCATCCTGATCTGATGCTTGCCCTTATCCCTGATGACGATGTTTCCCTTCCGCGTGGGACCGATGTCGAAGAACCAGTCTATGGCGCCCCAGCCAGATGGATTCAGCATTCTGAACGCGAAGACGCGCAACTCAGTGGACTGACGGTGGTTTCCCCAAGTGAGGTGCTTGCCACGCATTTGCTCGAAGTGATTAAGCGAAATCTTGGAAGATTACTTACGATGAAGTCTCTCAAGCGGCTCTTGGATGAGCTTGGAACGCTATCGGATCCTGGGCGTGCCGAAGCCAATCGGGGACTGATTGAACAGACTATACCCGACAAAGTTTCTTTGGATTTGCTGTTGCAGGTTCTAAAGCTCTTGCTGGACGAGCAGGTGTCGGTTCGCAATTTTCAGCTTATCTGTCAACGGCATTGTCCAAGCTTGCGCCTTCTGGCAGTTCCGTGTTTCGGCGTTGGGGAAACCCGAAGAGTTGCGGCATTTCCAAGTTCTCTTGAGACGAGCGAGATCTTGATGTTGTGTTCGAGATTTCCGCTTGGTCATCAATCTCGACCATTACGGTTAAGATATCGCCAGTGGTGAAAGCACGACGATCTCCGAACAATGATGATTGATCGCCGCTCCACAAAGACGGCTTTCGGTAAGCGGATGTGTCAGCGGTCGTGGTCGGTAGGCCAGAATAGATCATGGCTTGCCGTTCGACACTTTGGGTTTGTGGCGAGAAGGTTGGGGGTTGCCCAATGTGATCCAGTCTACTGCAACCTTGCAGCAGTCCAAAAAACACTGCCGTCATTAGGATGTGATTTTTCATATCAGGGCAGAACTCTCAGACTACCATCTTCGAGCACTAGGGCAGTGATTGTACTGCGTGATGTGAGGTTCATGGCGCGGATTACGTCGCCCACCGATCCACGTTCCAATGCGCGCGCTTCAGTGGCGATTGTCAGCCCATTCAATACAAACGTCGCCGCAGCAATCTCATTCCGCTCAATCACTGCTGCCTGTGTGATGTTTGCGCTGAGAACAGGTCGACCGGCGTAAATTGCATGTATCGCTTCTGCCCCTATGACTTGATCGAGCAGTCGAGCCGCGCCGGGGGTTTCTACATCTTTGATGTATACTGCCCCTGCCGTGATCACTTCTCGCGGCCGGATGTTTTGTTGAGCAAAGACAGTTTGCGCCAGTGTTGGTGAACTGCTCAGAATGCAGAATAGAGCGAGGAGGCAGCGCATCACCGCACCTGCGTTGTGGCACCGAGCATTTGGTCCACGGCTGAAATCACTTTTGCATTGAGTTCGTAACCACGCTGAGCTTCGATCAATTCAGTCAATTCACGGACGGGATCGACCGAACTGTCTTCCAGATAGCCTTGCCGCAAGGTGCCAAGACCGTCTTCTCCCGGTGTTGCTACCAGAGGTCCGCCGGACGCTTCGGTTTCGGAAAAGAGATTTCCACCGAGCGCTTCGAGTCCTTTTGCATTGGCGAAACCCACAAGGTTGAGCTGGCCCAAGAGCTGTGGTTCTGCCGTTTCGGCAAAATAGGCATATATTTCGCCTTCGGGATTGATTGAAACGCTGCGTGCGTCTTGTGGAATGACAATTTCAGGTGCGACAGGGAAACCCTCAGATGTAACGATCAGGCCTTCAGCATCTCTCTTGAGAGAGCCATCGCGCGTGTATGCGGCTTGCCCAGATGGCATGGCCACCTCGAGGTAACCATTCCCATCAATTGCAACATCAAGGTCGGAATTGGTTTGGCTCAATGACCCCTGAGCAAGATGTACGGAAACAGCGGCAGGCCGTACACCGAGACCGACTTGAACGCCCGTTGGCAAGACGGTTCCATCCGCTGCGTTAACGGTGCCCGCGCGTGCAATTTGCTGATAGTGCAAGTCTGAGAATTCAGCGCGTCTTGCGTTGTAGCCAGTTGTGTTCATGTTCGACAGATTGTTCGAAATGATCTCGACCCGCATTTGTTGGGCGGTCATTCCAGTAGCCGCGATCTTGAGGGCGCGCATGGCGTCTCCTTTACTTGATGAGTGTCTGAAGGGCGTTTTTCGAGCGTTCGTGATCCATATCGAGCAGCTTTTGGCCCATTTCGTAGGCACGCTGGACTTCGATCATGCGCGTCAACTGCGCTATCGCATCAACGTTTGATCCTTCCAGATGCCCTTGCAATACCAAGCCAGCGGACGAAGGACGCAGTGCCGCGTCTGTTTCAAATAGGACGCCTGCTTCACGCCTGAGATCTGCACCTGCTTCCGGCTCAACGATGCCGATTTGACCAAGTAGCTGATCACCTAGGCTTACCGTTCCATCAGAAGCGACCTTCACATCTGCTTCACCTGGCGGCACGTTGATGGGGGCGTCGCCAATGTCTAGAAGCCGATGACCATCGGATGACACGATGTCGCCGACCGAATCCACATTGAAAGCTCCCGCGCGGGTCAGTCTGGTTCCGTTGGGGGTTTCGATCTGAAAGAAGCCGGTGCCTTCAATAGCGAGATCGAGAGGATTGCCAGTTTGGGTGAGAATGCCTTGTGCAGCCGATGTTTTTTTGACCCGCGCCGCCGCCATCGACAGACTATCGCCGCCTTCGATAGCTTGTACATACTCCGAAAAAACAAGTCCTTGTTGCCGAAAACCTGCAGTCGCAGAGTTCGCGATATTGTGTGCAATAATTTCCATTTCACGCATCAGTCCGGATTGGCGTGTTAGCGTGACGTATCCAGCAGTTTCCATGTCAGCCTCCTGAAATCGAGGGAATGATGATGGTTTGAAAGAAGTCGACTAGGCTTTGCGTCATGAAGTTCATCGACGCCCAGAACACGGACAGCATCGCGACCAGTTTGGGCACGAAGGTCAGCGTCATCTCCTGAATAGAGGTCAGCGCCTGGAACAGCCCAATTGAAACGCCGGTGACGAGCGCCACCAAAAGGACTGGCGCTGAGATCAGGACTGCGATGCGCAATGCTTCGCGCAGGACATCGTAAACATAGCCTTCGCCCAGCATTGAATTACACCGGCATTCGAAGGATTTCCTGATACGCTTCAACTACACGGTTTCGAACTGTGACAGCGGTTTCCACTGCAAGTTGCGACTGAGACAACGCTTCGACGAGAGCGTGAGGATCGGCGTCACCGTACATAGAGCCCATGGCGACTGATTCTGTGTCACTTAGGGTTTTTGCAAAATCTTCAGTAATTTTCGCAAAATTCTGCGCGATGGCAGCGCGTGGATCAGGTTCCGTGGCTGGCTTCAGGGCTGCGTATTGCTGGGATGCAAATAGGGTTTTGACGTCCATTGGGTTCTCCATTCTGGAAGGGTTTATTTGCGCAACAGGTCCACTAGGCCCGAAGACATTTGGCGGGCTTGGTCGAACATCTTGAGATTCGCCTCGTAGCTGCGCTGTGCCTCGCGCGTGTCGGCGATTTCGACGATCAGATCGACATTGGAGCCGGTGTAGTGGCCTGTTTGATCTGCCATCGGGTGGCCCGGATCATAGATTTTTTCGCCCGATCGCCTATCAAGTGAGATCCTTTCGACGGCAACCTTTGCGATCCCCGAATGTTCAACATCTTCGGAAAAAGCTACGGTTTTGCGGCGATATCCCGGGGTGTCGGTGTTTGCCACGTTTTCCGAAACTATCCGCAGCCGCTGCGCTTGCGCGTTCAGTCCACTGGCTGAAACACCAAGTGCTTTTGAAAAAGCTGACATAAGCCCTTCCCTTACTGTTTGCTTAACGTGCTGCGCAGCATGCCCAAGGAGGCGCGATAGACGGCCAGCGCGCGATCATGTTGGCGTTTGGCGTCAACAGAATTCAGGATTTCGGTTTCTAGAACGACGTTATTGCCATTTGGTTCGCCGCGAGATCGCGTTGCCGCACTGATGGTTTCCATGCTGCTAAACGGTTCGAGATGTGAGGAGCGAGTGGATCGAAGTGAGAAATCTGACGCGCTATCGGAAAACATGTCGGCAAACGATTTAACCGACATTGCGCGGTATCCGGGAGTATCCGAATTCGCGACGTTTTGTGACGTCAATGCCTGTTTAAGGCCGGCATGGCGGGCCATCGACATCGCAGTTTTAAACATATCCAGATTCTGGAACATTGCAGGGTTTCTCCCTTGTTGCGTTCAACAAAGGCTTAACCCTGATTCCTTTAGAAAGGGTTGTCGCAATCTGAATGGAGCGTTCGATGCACAAACCGGCACTGATTCAACTGAAGAGCAAAGTTTCGACGATTGCCCAAGCGCGGGCTGTTGGGCGAGTCTTGGCGACGGATGGCCATACGATTCAGGTTTCCGGTCTTGAAGACGCCGCGCAGCTAGGAGACCGCCTACGCCTTTACCGCAGAGATGGTACTTATCTCATGGGAGATGTTCTGTGCTTGGCCGAGGACTCTATGACTATGTTGCCGGATGCCTCGCCGCATAAGATTGCCTTGGGAGATCGGGTCATGCTGTGTGGTCGGCCCCTTGTCAGTCCTGATCTCTCCTGGTTGGGACGTGTTGTCGATCCGTATGGCGCGGCCCTTGATGGTCGCTCATTGGTGCGTGGTACTGAGGCTTTGGAGATTCAAATGGACCCGCCGGCTTCAGTATCGCGCAAAGCAATGGGTTCACGCTTGGAAACTGGGTTTCACCTATTCAATACATTGCTGCCAATCGTCCGTGGCCAGCGGGTTGGAATCTTCGCAGGCTCTGGTGTTGGTAAGTCCACGTTGATGGCTGAGCTGATACAATCGATTGAAACCGATGTTGTCGTTCTCGCGCTGGTTGGTGAACGTGGACGGGAAATCAACGATTTTACACAAAAAATCTTGGGAGAGGCTGGGCTTGAGCGCACAATTATTGTCGCCGCGAGTGCTGATGCCGCTCCGACCGCCCGGATGCGATGCCCGATAACAGCAATGCGCATCGCAGAGTACTTTCGGGATATAGGCATGCAAGTATTGCTTGTTGTTGACTCGATTACGCGTTTTGCAGAAGCTCATCGAGAGGTCGCTGTCTCAGCCGGGGAATTCCCAAGCCTTCGCGGGTTTCCAGCATCTACCCCAGTTCAGATCACCAAGCTGGCCGAAAGATCTGGCCCGGGTCTACCTGAAACAGGCGATATCACAGCAATTTTCAATGTTCTGGTGGCAGGTTCTGACATGGACGAACCCATTGCCGACCTACTCCGCGGTGTTTTGGACGGACATATTGTACTTGATCGAAAGCTTGCCCACCAAGGCCGTTTTCCTGCAGTTAATCCCTTGCAATCCGTTTCTAGATCTTTGTCAACTTCCGCTAACGTAGAAGAAAACACGATGATTGCGCAGGCGCGTCAATTGATCTCAAAATACGACGCCTCTTCCGCGCTAATCGAGGCAGGTCTCAATGTGCCAGGAGCCGATTTGAAACTTGACCAAGCCATTGCCTTTCAAGAAATTTTTTCCGATTTTTGCACCACGCGAGCAAAATGCAAGATTAGTGATAGCTTTGACGCTTTGCGATTGTGTTTGCGACGTAGCGGAGCAATAAGCAGTTGATCTTCGACATGCTTAAAGGCGATTCTAGGCGCTACTGCAACTTGGGAATAGCGCTAAGCAAGACAAGCGCAGTTTGAAGGGATGAGTCACTACTTATTGCTTTTGCCTGACGCATTATGAGAAAGCGGTTTGTGATCTGTTCCGATAGTTGATCGCTGCCCAACTCTTCGATTTGGCTGGTACCGAACACGCGCATTGCTTTCTCTTGTATCCTTTCATGCTGTTCATCGATATCGAGTTGTGAAAACTCGGTTGGAAGGCCCAGGGACGTCTGAAAAATCTCTCGGAGCGGTGGTGTAGCCAGAATTTGAAACCAAGCTGAATTGTTTGAACCAATAGTGTCGATAAGTGCTTCCATTTCATGGGAGAACCCAAGCGCCAATCTCATATCAGTATCAGATTTGCCAATTTCTATTTCGAAGGATTTGTTTTGAAAGTTTTCCACTACTTTTTTGGCCAGGTTCGCTTCTAGTTTGTGATTTGGAATGTCTCCCGAAAAATTAAAATCTTTCGCGATTTCATGGTATCTACGATCTGATAGCTTGTTCGACAAAGCTTCTGGGTCGTTAACACCTTCCTGCATTACCTTTTTTATGAAGAACCTATTGTCTATATCCCCCGAAAGGCCATATGCGCCAAGAACGACTCGCATGACCCGAGGATCAGAAGTGATATCTTCAGGAGTATTGATCTTGGGGAATGTCTCCAAAAAATATTTGGAGTCAGAAACGATGGAAGTATTCTCATTGAATAGCGTTTTTTGCATGGACAGCGTTGACTTAAGAAGATTCCATCCAGACAATCCAGAACCTAGTAAAAACGGTTGAAAGCTCATTCTGTTTTTTGTGCCAAGAGACGAGTTTCGAGAGGTAGCAACTGCCTCAAGGTTTTTAAGCAGGCATAGGCGTTTCGGTCGGTGATATTACACTTGGCTTGCGACAGTAGGTCATTGCTTTTCTGATCGTAAAGAATTCCTGATAAAGTATGAACTTGACCGAATAATCTTTCCCAGATCGATGTTGTTTCACCCTCTCCACTCAAAAGTAGTTGCGCTAGGTAGCACGCGCGACGTACAGGTGTGTTTGCGTCATTTGGATGGATGGCATCCTTAAGGCGCAAAATATTGGCTTTTGCAGTGAGAACAGTAACCCGCGAACGGCGATCACCGTTTTCAATTACTGCTCCGTTGATCAAGACACGCTCTTTCGGGCCAAGCTTTAGAACAAGACCGCTCATGCTACACTTCTATCCGGTGTCAAGCCACGCAAAATTGCAAGATTAACGTCGAGGAGAGGTTCGGGACTCAGATTTTTCGACAAAACTTTGCGTGTGTAGTCTTGTGTGAACTCGGCAAGGTAAAAAATCTTTGCACGTAGATCCGCCGAAAGTAGATTCCCAGAAGTTGCGACATCCGTTGCCAAAGTAATCCAGAGTTTTCGATTGTCTTGAAGCGCCAGCGCAAAACTTGCATAATCAGTGCTCTGCGTTGTGTAAGCTCGACTTAAGCGTCTTGTTGTATCAAGAATTATCTCGATTTCAGCGTCCTTTGAAGACTTGATCGGTGCTGAAGCATAATGACGATATGCATGTGTGTTTGAAGCCATTGCATAACCTATTTATTATATACGTTGTGATGGTGATTTGGGTCGCCGAAGCGACCCAAAAAGGGTTACCGGAACAACGAAAGCAGTGATTGCGGTGCCTGGTTTGCGATTGATAGAGCTTGAACTCCCAACTGTTGTTGAACCTGTAGCGCCTGAAGTCGGGCGGATGCTTCTTCCATGTCTGCATCAACCAGGGTTCCGATTCCAGACTTCAGGGAATCGGTGAGGCTGGTGATGAAATTGGACTGTGTTTCAATTCGGCCCTGAGCCGACCCAAACGATGCGGCAGAATCGATTGCGTTTTGAATCATGTATTCAATCGATACTAATGCAGAGTCTGCGCCCGAATCCGTGGTGACGTCGATATCATTGAGTTTTTCTAAACCTCCTCCGATCGTCACTTCAGTTGGGCTCGTCAAAGTATCGATACGAGCTGAGATTGTGTCCGTAGCATCTGTTAAGCTGGATGACACCGTAAGGTCGTTTCCGGACGCCGTTATGTCGATCACGTCTGAATCGAGGCCTTCGTCAGCAGCATAGATCGCGAATGCTTGAGCAAGGCCTTTTGCGATATCGCCAGCTGTATCGCCATCACGGGCGATTTACATAATCTTCTGCGCATCTGCAGCTGTTGTGCCGGTCGTATAATCGGCAGCTGTGAAGGTGCTTCCGTCGGCGTCGGTTCCTGTCAATCCTATGCTATAGATCTGGCCGGCCCCTGTGGGCGCAGTAACAGCGAGCGTCGCGCTTTGTGTTGCGTTTAGCGTTGTGGCTGCGGTCAGATTGGCCACTGTACCACCGGTGACAGCACTCGCTGTTGTGCCCAAGTCTCTTTTGCCAACGGAAATATCGCTTGCTGAGACACCAGAAGCAGACCGATCCAGAGATGCTAGAACATTGACTGAACCCGACCCAGAAGTCGTCTCGCGATTTGAAAGTAGATTTAGGCCGTTGAACTGTGCAGCGCCAACCACTGCATTGATTTGATCTCTTAACGCGACGATGTCAGTTTGGATTTTCCCTCGATCCACGTTCTGCTCTTGCGAGGCAACGATCTTGCCTTTCATCTCGGTCAACAAATCTGTTACGGTTTCTGCGCCATTGCGCGCGACGGCGACTGTGGATTCCCCGAGATTTAAACTATCAGAAATGCCCTGGAAACCCTTCACGTCGGATTCCATTACTTTGGAGATCGCCCATACAGCCGCATTGTCGCGTGCGGTTCCGACAGATTTCCCTGTCGAAATCGCGTTCTGAGTTTCCGTCAAGCGTGAATTGATCGATTTGAGAGTCTGCAGCGCAACCATTGCGCCGTTGTTGGTCAGAATGCTGGACATTGTATTCCTTTCAATTGTGCTTTGCACACCTTCAAGCAAGCCCGATGAATACTGACTTGCGTCTAATTGTCATTCTGACAAGTGCTGAGATATACCCGCGCCACTAATAGCGTGCCTTCGCAATATTTTCCAAATTTATGAATAATTTGTGAACCTCGCTCGGGAGTGAAGTGGAAATTGATTCGGATTTTAGCGAAAATATCTTTTCCGTTAATTGCAGCATAATTATTCATCGAATAAATAAGCGTATATATCAGAATATAAGAGAGCGCATGACTTTGAAAATTCTGGGGACGGGCGTCTTTAACAAAGATACAGTGTCAAATAGTGCGTCTGTTCAAAACTTGCGTGATTTTGAGACGGAGACAGCGGTATTTGTACGATTCTTAATAATTGATGATATTGTCGCACCCATTGAAAACGGAGAAAAGCCAGAAAACTTCAGACATGTCACCAATAAGAAAAATAGAGCATCAAATATTGAAGTGAAAGATCTAAATCGCTTTGCTTTATCCCAGGAGTATGAGCGATCAAATCTGAACGAAGTTGACCTGACTCTAGTGCTCCGAGTCTGACACTTCTTACCTGTTTCCGCGGATTTCATCGAGCGCGTCCAGCGCACGGCGTTCCCT
>CANNCS010000050.1 GCA_947503115.1 uncultured Marivita sp. | reverse complement strand
CCATGGAATCAGAGCGCGGGCGAGCTGGGAACCTCAGAAATCCCTAATGAGTCAGAAGCCAGCCCCTTTGGTATGAGTGTGATCGGCCCCTATCCGAATGGATCACCCTGTGACTATGAAGTGCGTAACCTGACGCCTTCCAGTGGGATGAGCGAAGATCCGATCACAGGGTCTTTGAACGCTGCCATTGCACGCTGGATGTGGAGCGATGGACGACTAGACCGCGATTTGGTTATTGGGCAGGGAACCTGTATCGGCCGAAAAGGACGTGTATTTGTGCGCCGCGATGCCTCTGAAGTGGATCGAGTTCTAATCGGTGGTCATTCAATTATCGTGATCGACGGCACCGTTCGGATTTAACTTCCAGCGCTAACATGGCGGTGTTCCAAGAATTCAGCGGCACAGGTCATTTCGGCATTCAAAGCCATCAGGAATCGCTGATCCCAAGGAAAACTGACGGGAAATCTGAACCTTTAGGACGCGCAATAAGTCGCAGTTGCGCCAAGTCCCTGTAAATAAGGGGTTTGATGCCCCTCATGAAAACACCTTACCATGTTGCGGGCTTGGAACGCCTCTGCTACATCCGCGCTGATTTCTATGCCATGCGGCATTTGCCAAACTGAAAACGCCTCTGACCACCGGTAATTCGGGGGATCGGAGGCAGAATAGCGGAAGGGTGGACGTGTCTGAATCAGCATCCATTTCCTCTGGCATCGCGGATCGCTATGCCACGGCGGTCTTCGATCTCGCCAAAGAGGGTAAAGAGCTCGATAAGCTCGAAGCGAACCTTGACGATCTGTCGGCCACACTTGCCAGCAGTCCTGAACTGACCGACCTCATCCACTCGCCAGTCTACAGTCGTGACGCGCAATCAAATGCGATCACATCCGTTGCTGCGAAGATGGGTTTGACTAAAACGATGCAGAACGTGCTGGCGCTAATGGCGTCCAAGCGCCGTCTGTTCGTCCTCCCGCAGATGATTAATCGTCTGCGTGACCAGATCGCGGAAGAAAAAGGCGAAGTGACGGCCGAAGTCGTCTCAGCCGTCAAGCTGACTGCGGCGCAGTCAAAAGAGCTGGCCAGCACGCTCAAAGCTAAAGTTGGCAAAGATGTTAAAATCAATGCGACCGTTGATGAATCTCTCATCGGCGGTCTTGTCGTTAAAGTGGGCTCGAAGATGATCGACACGTCGATCCGCTCCAAGCTCAACTCCCTCCAGAATGCAATGAAAGAGGTCGGATAAATGGGTATCCAAGCAGCCGAGATTTCTGCGATCCTTAAGGAGCAGATCAAAAACTTCGGGCAGGACGCCGAAGTCACCGAGGTGGGCCGCGTCCTGTCCGTTGGTGACGGTATTGCGCGCGTTTACGGCCTCGACAACATTCAGGCCGGCGAAATGGTCGAATTCCCGGGCGGAATTCGCGGCATGGCGCTTAACCTCGAAGCCGACAACGTCGGTATCGTTATCTTCGGTTCCGACCGGGACATTAAAGAAGGCGACACAGTAAAGCGTACCAACGCGATTGTGGACGTGCCGGTTGGCGACGAGCTTCTGGGTCGTGTTGTTGATGGTCTGGGTAACCCGATCGACGGCAAGGGTCCGATCAAGACCAAAGAGCGCTCCATTGCGGACGTGAAAGCGCCGGGCATCATCCCGCGTAAATCGGTGCACGAACCTATGGCGACAGGCCTCAAGGCCGTTGACTCGATGATCCCGATTGGCCGTGGCCAGCGCGAACTTATCATTGGTGACCGTCAGACCGGCAAAACCGCCGTTGCTCTGGACGCGATCCTGAACCAGAAATCCTACAACGACGCAGCCGGCGATGACGAGAGCAAGAAGCTCTACTGCATCTACGTTGCGATTGGCCAGAAGCGTTCCACAGTGGCGCAGTTGGTGAAGAAGCTCGAAGAGAGCGGCGCGATTGAATACTCGATCGTTGTTGCCGCTACAGCGTCCGACCCGGCGCCTTTGCAGTTCCTCGCACCTTACGCTGCGACCTCGATGGCCGAGCACTTCCGCGACAATGGCCGCCACGCGCTGATCATCTATGATGACCTCTCCAAGCAGGCCGTTGCGTATCGTCAGATGTCCTTGCTTCTGCGTCGCCCGCCGGGCCGTGAAGCTTATCCTGGTGACGTTTTCTATCTCCATTCGCGTCTGCTGGAACGCTCCGCGAAATTGAGCGAAGATCACGGTTCCGGTTCGTTGACTGCTCTGCCGGTTATCGAAACTCAGGGTGGTGACGTTTCGGCGTTTATTCCGACAAACGTGATCTCGATCACCGACGGTCAGATTTTCCTTGAAACTGAACTCTTCTATCAGGGTATTCGTCCTGCGGTGAACACCGGTCTTTCGGTATCTCGTGTGGGTTCGTCCGCTCAGACCAAGGCGATGTCCTCTGTTGCCGGTCCGGTGAAACTGTCCCTCGCGCAGTATCGTGAAATGGCGGCCTTTGCCCAGTTCGGCTCTGACCTTGATGCCTCGACCCAGCAGCTGCTGAACCGGGGTGCGCGTCTGACCGAACTGATGAAGCAGCCTCAATACGCGCCGCTTACCAACGCGGAAATCGTTTGCGTGATCTTTGCAGGCACAAACGGCTATCTCGACAAGATTCCGATGGATCGGGTCAAGGACTTCGAGAACGGTCTGCTTGGCCACATGCGCGGCAAGCGTCAGGACATTCTCGACTGGATCACCAATGAAGATCCGAAGATCAAGGGTGACGCCGCCGACAAGCTCAAGGCCGCGATTGACGAATACGCAGCCGATTTCTCGTAAGGAGACGAGGCGATGCCAAATCTCAAGGACCTGAAAAACAGGATCTCGTCGGTCAAATCGACCCGCAAGATCACTAAGGCCATGCAAATGGTGGCCGCCGCAAAACTGCGGCGGGCACAGGATGCTGCCGAACAGTCACGTCCCTACACCGAACGCTTCAACGCGGTGATGGGGGCGTTGGCGGCAAGTGTTGGCGATAGCGATAGCGCGCCAAAACTTCTGAGCGGAACCGGCAAGGACGATGTGCATCTGCTTATCGTCATGACGTCGGAACGCGGTTTGTGCGGTGGCTTTAACGCCAACATCGCTAAGCTGGCCAAGGCCAAAGCAACGGAACTGTTGGGTAAGGGCAAAACGCTCAAGATCCTGACGGTCGGCAAAAAAGGCCGCGATGCGATCAAGCGGGACTTCGGCGATTACTTCGTCGGTCACGTTGATCTGAGCGAAGTTAAGCGCCTTGGCTATGCCGATGCGCAGGGCATCGCGAAAGATGTGTTGGGCCGTTTCGATGCGGGTGAGTTCGATGTCGCCACAATCTTCTATTCGAAGTTCGTGAACGTCGTCAGCCAGATCCCGACAGAGCAGCAGATCATCCCGGCGGCGTTCGACGCACCAGAGGGTGACAGCGCGGAAGCCACCACGCTCTACGACTACGAGCCGGATGAAGAGGCGATCCTCGCAGATCTTCTGCCGCGCGGTGTGGCGACGCAAATCTTTTCGGCTCTGCTGGAAAATGGCGCGTCCGAACAAGGTGCTCGGATGAGCGCAATGGACAACGCGACACGCAACGCGGGTGAGATGATCGAAAAGCTGACCATCCAATACAACCGTTCACGTCAGGCCGTGATTACAAACGAACTGATCGAAATTATTTCGGGCGCGGAAGCGCTCTAAAGACCGGAGACGAAACATGGCAAACGCAACAGGCAAAATCACCCAGGTGATCGGCGCCGTCGTGGACGTTCAGTTCGACGATGCCCTGCCGGCTATTTTGAACTCGCTGACCACGGACAACAACGGCAAGACGCTGGTCCTCGAAGTGGCGCAGCACCTTGGCGAAAACTCGGTCCGCACCATTGCGATGGATGCGACCGAAGGTCTGGTGCGCGGCGCTCCAGTGACCGACACAGGCGCGCCTATCCAGGTGCCGGTTGGCAAAGCTACACTTGGTCGTATCTTGAACGTCACCGGCGACCCCGTTGACGAAAAAGGCCCGGTCGAGACCAAAGAGACACGCGCGATCCATGGTGATGCGCCTGACTTTGCGGCACAGTCGACTGAGACTGAAATTCTGACCACTGGCATCAAGGTTATCGACCTGCTGGCACCCTACACCAAGGGTGGTAAAATTGGTCTGTTCGGTGGTGCCGGTGTTGGCAAAACCGTTCTGATCATGGAGCTGATCAACAACATCGCCAAAGTGCACTCGGGTCTGTCCGTGTTCGCGGGTGTTGGTGAACGGACGCGTGAAGGTAACGACCTTTACCACGAGATGATCGAATCCGGCGTTATCGTTCCTGACAACATGGAAGAGAGCAAAATTGCCCTCGTCTATGGTCAGATGAACGAACCTCCCGGAGCGCGTATGCGAGTTGCTCTGTCCGGTCTTACATTGGCCGAACAGTTCCGCGACGAATCCGGATCGGACGTTCTGTTCTTCGTGGACAACATCTTCCGCTTCACGCAGGCTGGTTCCGAAGTGTCCGCCCTTCTGGGCCGTATCCCGTCTGCTGTGGGCTACCAGCCGACACTGGCGACCGACATGGGCGCGATGCAGGAACGCATCTCCTCGACCAAGAATGGTTCGATCACATCCGTTCAGGCCGTATACGTGCCTGCGGATGACTTGACCGACCCCGCTCCCGCGACATCGTTTGCGCACCTCGACGCGACAACCGTTCTGGACCGTTCGATCTCGGAAAAAGGCATCTACCCGGCTGTGGACCCGCTTGGCTCCACGTCGCGTCTGCTTGATCCGCTGATCATTGGTGAAGAGCACTACAAAGTTGCAACCGACGTGCAGCAGGTTCTGCAGCGCTACAAGTCCCTTCAGGACATCATTGCGATCCTTGGCATGGACGAACTGTCGGAAGACGACAAGCTGGCCGTGGCCCGCGCACGTAAGATCGAGCGCTTCCTGTCGCAGCCGTTTGACGTTGCGAAAGTGTTCACAGGTTCCGATGGTATTCAGGTTCCGCTTGAGGACACAATCGCGTCGTTCAAAGCCGTTGTTGCAGGTGAATACGACCACCTGCCCGAAGGTGCGTTCTACATGGTTGGCGGCATCGAAGATGTGAAAGCCAAAGCCGAGAAGATGGCGGCAGACGCAGCCTAAACCGGGTGCTTATCAGCCCTCGCGGGCTTCCTCGCGAGGGCGCCTGTAAGGGCAGACGAGCGCACCACCCAAAAGGAGATCACTCATGGCAGAGACCATGCAATTCGATCTGGTCAGCCCCGAGCGCAGCCTGATGTCGGCGCAGGTCAAATCTGTGCAGATCCCGGGTGCGGATGGCGATATGACAGCCATGCCGAACCACGCGCCACTCATCACAACGCTGCGCCCAGGTGTTCTGAAAGTCGAAACCGACAAAGGCACCGAAGAGTTCGTTGTGACTGGCGGCTTCGCAGAGCTAGCAGAGGGCCTTTCGGTTTTGGCCGAACGTGCCGTTCCGAAAGCTGATGTTGACCAAGCCGCCTATGAGGCAATGGTCGATGAGGCGCATGCTGCGTACAAGCAGACCAAGGAAACTTCCAAGAACGAACCGGGTCCGGTTGATGACGCAGCCAAGCTGCTTGCGGACATGGTTGCAGTGGGCACGCATATCGGCCTCTCGCCGAAACAGCCGTCCCTCTGATACGACGTTCGTTTCCATATCAAGAGCCCCGCAGCAATGCGGGGCTTTTTGCTTTGGTTATGGTCGGGTCCTGCGGTAGACCCCAATGACTTGAAGAAATGGTGTCATGCAGATCATAAACAACGCGCGTGTCGGGATTGCTCAAGGCTCGGTCGACCTGTTCTCGGACTACGAAACTGGTGGCGAAATGTGGACTGGGGAAGGGTCACGTTCTCGGAGCCAGTGGATCAAATTCGATCGGTCGTTCTCGGAGGTGCCTTCTGTGCATGTGTCCCTGACGCTCTGGGATATGGACAACTCACACAATGTGCGTGCTGACCTCACCGCAGAGGATATTTCCGAAACCGGGTTTAATGCGATCTTTCGGACCTGGCTCGACACAAAGGTGGCGCGGGTTCGGATATCCTGGATCGCTATAGGCGCAGTGGCCTCTGAAGACGATTGGGATGTCCTTTAACCGGCGCTATGCGCCGGCCTTAAGCATCACACCAACAATTTGGCCGCATTTCAGGACTTAGAGGATACCCTCATAGATGGGCCCAAGCGTTTCTGTCTCGAACAGGGATGAAACCGATGTGCCGTTCCAGATATTCAGGATCGCCTGCGCAAACATAGGTGCGGTTGGCACGATGCGAATGTTCTTGGCGTTGGCTACGGCGTCGGTCGCCTGAATGGAGTCGGTGATGACCAGCGACTTCATCACGGAATTTGTGATGCGTTCAACTGCGGGGCCGGACAGGACGCCGTGTGTGATGTAGGAATGCACTTCGGTAGCGCCATGCTGCATCAGTACTTCGGCGGCTTTGCACAGCGTTCCCGCGGTGTCGCAGATGTCGTCGACGATAATACACTTCTTACCAGTCACATCACCGATCACGGTCATTTCCGCAATTTCACCGGGCTTTTCACGACGCTTGTCTACGATGGACAGAGGTGCATTGATACGTTTGGCCAATTCGCGCGCACGGGCCACGCCACCCACGTCAGGAGACACGATCATCACATCCGAGGTGTCGCCTTTGAATTGCTCAAGAATATCCAGCGCAAAAATCGGCGACGCATAAAGGTTGTCCACCGGGATGTCGAAGAAGCCTTGAATCTGCGCCGCGTGCAGATCCATCGTCAAAACCCGTTCAATGCCTGCCTCGGCGATCATGTTTGAAACCAGCTTGGCGGTGATCGGCGTTCGCGCCTTGGAGCGGCGATCCTGACGTGCATAGCCGAAATAGGGGATCACAGCGGTGATCCGGGCAGCCGACGAGCGACGCAGCGCGTCAGACATGATCAACAGTTCCAACAGATTATCGTTCGCCGGGTTGGAAGTCGGCTGAATGATGAACATGTCTTCACCGCGGACGTTTTCGTACACTTCGACGAAAATTTCCTGATCGTTGAAACGTTCGACGCGGGCATCTACCAACCCCACGCTCATTCCGCGATACATCGTCATGCGCCGCGCGATGGCCTTGGCCAAAGGCATATTTGCATTACCGGAGATCAGTTTAGGTTCATCAAGGCTCGGCATGGCAGCAGGCTCCGTTGGCAGGTCGGTTATGACAGAATCGTGACGTTGCGCTCGCCTTAGCATGGGCCTACCGTCGCGCAAAGCAACAGACGCCCGGAAGGACCAAATGGCTCACATTGATTACTTTTTCTCAACACTCTCCCCATACGCGTATCTTGCTGGCACGCGCATGGAAGAGGTTGCTGCGAAACATGGTGCGACGATCACCTACAAGCCTATGGATGTGGTCGCTCTTTTTGGTCGGACGGGCGGAACCCCACCAAAGGAGAGGCATCCGAGCCGCCAACAGTTGCGCGCTCAGGAACTAACCCGGCAATCGAAAAAACTTGGACTGCCTTTGAATTTGCAACCTGCCTTCTGGCCCACCAATGGCGCGCCGTCCTCTTATGCCATCATCGCAGCGCAGGCCGCGGGCGGCGGAGATTTGGGCAAGCTTGTGCATGGGTTCTTGCGGGCCGTCTGGGCCGAGGACAAAGACATCGCGCAAGACGATGTTGTCCGAGGCGCGCTGGCTGATGCAGGTTTTGACCCGGCATTGGCTGACAGCGGCTTGCTCAGTGGTGCGGAAACCTATGCTGCCAACTTGGAAGAAGCAGGCACGCGCGGCGTTTTTGGTGCACCATTTTACATCACAGATGGTGACCAGCGGTTCTGGGGGCAGGACCGGATCGAAGATTTGGATCTGCACCTTGCCGGGAAACTTTGATGTTTGACGACGTCAAAGGTGGGTTTCCTGTTTTTGTCCGGTCCTTTGGTGCCGGGCAGGAACCGGCCCTGCTTTTGCATTGCGCGCTGGCTCATTCCAAAGCGTGGACGCCATTGGCGTCACGCCTGTCTGACAGTTTGACCATGATCGCGCCGGACATGCCCGGCCACGGTCGCAGCGCGGCGTGGGACAAGCGGTGTGACTTGCACGACCAGGTTTCGGCAATTGCAAAGGACTGCCTTGGCGATGGAGGGCACGTCATTGGCCACAGCTTTGGGGCGACGGTTGCGCTAAGGCTGGCCATGGAATGTCCGGAAAAGGTGCGCAGTCTCACGCTGATCGAACCGGTTCTTTTCGCGGCCGCCCAAGAAAGCGACGAAGCGGTGTTTCTAGCATATCTGGACAAGTCCAAAAAATTTGGCGAGGCGCTAGCGCAACAGGACTGGGCAAAGGCATCAGCGGAATTCATCGGCATTTGGGGCGATGGTCGCCCGTGGTCGTCACTCAATGAAAAAGAGCAAACGCAGTTCTGTTCACTGATGCCATTCATTGAGGAAACAGAA
This sequence comes from uncultured Marivita sp., assembly GCA_947503115.1. Classification (GTDB taxonomy): domain Bacteria; phylum Pseudomonadota; class Alphaproteobacteria; order Rhodobacterales; family Rhodobacteraceae; genus Marivita. The sequence continues at coordinate 20,013 of CANNCS010000050.1, read as the reverse complement.
CCTTGCCTCGTGGAAGATGCCAATGGATTGCTTACACCCGGGCGGCTTGAAGGTATCACATGCGAGACGCAAATGATCCGAGGCTCAGAATCTGAGCCCGTGATCGCGGCAATTCACGCGACACTTGCGCGGCGCATTCCCGGTGCAGTCGATGCGGTCGTCGAAGGGGCAGGGCATATGGTCCCGATCACGCATCCCGACACTGTTGCCAGGCTCATTGAGAAAGTGATCGCGGGCTGACCCCTTGCAAGACGTGGTCTGGTGCGCCATCTACCCCCTGATTGGACGGTAAAGGCGACAGGAGACGCATATGATCGAACTTGGACAAGGCCCGGCACAGGCTGATCTGATCAAGGACGTATCTCAGGATGCGTTCATGTCAGAAGTTGTCGATGGCAGTATGGAAACCCCGGTCATTGTCGATTTCTGGGCGCCTTGGTGCGGCCCCTGCAAGACACTAGGCCCGTTGCTTGAAGCCGAAGTCACTGCGGCGCGCGGTGCGGTCAAGATGGCCAAGGTCAATGTGGACGAGGCGCAGGGACTGGTTCAGGCGCTTGGTCAGCAGGGTTTGCCCATTCAGTCGATTCCGACAGTGGTTGCCTTTGTTAAAGGTCGCCCCATCGACATGTTCCAAGGCGCGCAGCCCGCGTCCGAGATCAAGGCTTTCGTAGAACGCGTAGTCAAATCAGCTGGTGGTGACGCGAGTGGCGGCCTAGATGATGCTGTCGAAGCTGCAGAAGAAATGCTTGAAACTGGAGCGGCTGTTGACGCGATGCAGACTTTTGCAGCGGTGCTCGAAGAAGATCCCTTGCACGCCCGCGCTTATGCTGGGCTCGTGCGCTGCGCGATTGCCGCGGACGATCTAGACCAAGCCGAAGCGATCCTGAACGGCGCACCAGCCGAAATTTCGGGCAAGCCGGAATTGGAAGCAGTTCACGCGCAATTGGAGCTTGCCAAACAGGCCAGTAGCTCGGGCCCAGTGGGTGAATTGCAAGCCGCGGTCGAAGCCGATCCCGACAACCACCAAGCTCGTTTTGATCTTGCTCAGGCGTTGTATTCTCAGGGTGATGGTCAGGCTGCAGTAGACCAACTTCTTGAACTATTCCGCCGGGATCGCGAATGGAATGACGGTGCGGCCAAAGCGCAGTTGATGACGATCTTCGAGGCGCTGAAACCCAATGATCCGGTGGCTCTGAATGGGCGGCGCAAATTGAGCTCGATGATATTTGCCTGATCGGCTGGTCAGGCTACGTCTTTTATTATGACAAAAGTCACCGAATTGCCGGGGTCCATCCCTGTGTTTCCGCTGCCCGGGGCGCTGCTGCTGCCCCGCGCGCGGCTTCCGTTGCATCTTTTTGAGCCGCGTTATCTGCAAATGCTTGAAGATGCTATAAAAACGCCTGCCCGTTTGATCGGTATGGTGCAACCGAATGCGCGGCCTAATGGGGATCAGGATGCTTTGCACCGTATCGGGTGCGCGGGGCGAGTCACTCAGTTTTCTGAGACCGAGGACGGCCGTTACATGATCACCCTATCCGGTGTGTCGCGGTTTCGCGTCGGAAATGAGGTCGAAGGATTCACGCCTTACCGGCGATTTGAAGTGAACTGGGATGGGTTCGACCGCGATCAGGGCGGTCCGGAACATGATCGCAATTTTGACCGCGACGGGTTTCTTGATCTCCTCGATCGCTATTTTGCAGCGCGCGACCTGTCTGCCGATTGGGCAACTCTCAAAGATGCGGATGATGAGTTGCTGATCAACTCGCTTTCCATGCTTCTGGATTTCGAACCCGAAGAGAAACAGGCTTTGCTCGAAGCGCCGTCACTGTCGACGCGACGGGAAACGCTGGTAACATTGATTGAATACGCCCTGCGCGGCGGACAGGCCGAGGACATCCTGCAATGACCGAAACTCCGGGGTTCGACCGAAAGATGCTTGAGGCGCTGGTCTGCCCGCAAACACAAGGGCGGCTCGAATACGACGCTGCCCGGCAAGAGTTGATCAGCCGCTCTGCGCATTTGGTGTATCCAATCCGCGATGGCATACCGATCATGTTGATTGACGAAGCCCGCGAGATCGACTGAAGGTCTTTAGCTGAATTGACAGGCTCTTTGCCCTGCGATACCTCGCCGGTCTTTCAGACACGCGAGAGGCAGAATGGCACGCAAACGCAAGGGGCGCGATATTTCCGGATGGCTGGTGGTGGACAAGCCCGCTGGCCTGACCTCGACAGCTGTGGTCAATAAGGTCCGTTGGGCGTTCGATGCCAAGAAGGCCGGACACGCCGGGACGCTTGACCCCGAGGCGACTGGTGTTCTTGCGGTTGCCTTGGGCGAGGCGACCAAGACGGTCCCCTATATCACTGACGCTCTCAAAGCGTACGAGTTCATCGTACGTTTTGGACAAGCGACCCGTACGGATGATGCCGAAGGCGACGTGACCGCGTCTTCGGATCTACGTCCCTCGGACGATGAAATCAAAGAGGCTTTGCACGCCTTTGTCGGCGAGATCATGCAGGTGCCACCGCAGTTCTCTGCCGTCAAAATCGATGGAGAACGCGCGTACAAACGCGCGCGCGACGGTGAGGACATGGAGATTGCCGCGCGACCGCTCTACGTGGATGAACTGACGCTGCTGGACCGTCCCGATGCCGATCATGCGGTCCTGATGCTGGTGTGCGGCAAAGGTGGGTATGTTCGATCCATCGCGCGTGACCTGGGCGAGGCTCTGGGATGTCTTGGTCACGTACTGCGGCTGCGCCGGGTCTGGTCTGGTCCTTTTGATGCCGAAGATGGGTTGAGCCTCGAGAAAATCGACGAATTGGCCCGAACGCCCGAATTGGACACGTATCTGCGTCCTCTCGAAGAAGGCTTGGCCGATTTGCCCCAACTATCCTGCTCTCCGGAAGCGGCGGTGAAATTGCGCAATGGTAATCCGGCGATGGTGATCGCGTCAGGCGTCGAATATGGCGATGAATGCTGGGTATCCTGCGAGGGTACACCAATCGCTGTCGGGCGCTACAAGTCCGGTGAAGTGCATCCGTCGCGGGTGTTTGTTCAGGAATGACCGATCTGCCGCCAGCGCTGTGCAAGGCATTGGTGCGTCGAACGCACGAAGCCGATGGTTGCGTGTCACGGGTCTGGTATTCGAGTTGTGACAGATATCGCTACGGGCTGTCGCGGGTTTGGGATGGTGCGCTTCCAGCACTGTTATTCATCATGCTGAACCCATCAACGGCAGATGAGCATCGTAACGACCCCACCGTCGCACGCTGCGAAACCCGCGCGCGTTCAATGGGGTTTGGCGGTGTGATGATTGCCAATATCTTTGCCTATCGCGCGACGCGGCCGCAGGATTTGAAGCGCGCTGATGCCCCCATCGGGCCAGCAAACGATGCGATCCTTGACTATTGGTCCAAGGCAGCCGGAATGACGATAGCTGCTTGGGGTGTGCATGGCGGTCATCACAACAGGGCCAAGGCGCTGGCGCAGTCGCTTAATGTTCCGTTGTTCCATCTGGGGTTGACCAAAGACGGTCATCCCCGGCATCCGCTTTATGTATCTTTCGCAACCAATCCCGCTGAGTGGCACATGAAAGAACGCTATTCAGCTGGGTGATCTTCAAGGTGGGGACACTTTCTGACCATTTGCAGTCGGCAATGCTTTGTTTACGCTCGTTCGGTAGGGTCCGACAGCATCGTTCGCGACGGGTGTTACCATGTTCTTACTAATGCTGATCCTTATTGCCATTTTAGGGGTTTCCCTTGGCGCTTTGGTTCGGTGGTCAAAAGGTTCTCAGGCTACGCGGTACAGCTACGTTCAACCGCCTCCGAATTGGCCAGATATACCGGTTGGCGGTCTTGGTGTTTTCCAAAGAACAGGGCGGATCAACCAAGCGCGCATAGGGGCGCCTCTACCGCCGCGGGTAACGTCGTTCGATGCAGCGCAAGACATGGTGCTTGCTCAGGTTCTGCCGTCGTCCGGCCCTTGCCCTGCGATTGCGCTACGACTGTCGATAGATGGCCCGGACTGGACAGATGTTGAACTGGACGGCACAGTTATCGCGCAGGTGCCAACACGCGCTTTGCTTAGCCATTGTTGTTAAGCACAGACCGAATACTACTTGGGCTTCCGAGTTCACGTAAGTGGGCCAAATAGGCTTGTCGCAAAGGGCTTTCCAACACGATGATTATCGCCTATATGCGCGCATCCGCACCACTTGCGGAGATTCTCCACGGGCCCTGCTGGACGACATCCCGGCTTGTGCCATTCACACAAACCTTCGAAAGGAGACCCCGATGTCGATCACTGTTGAAGAAAAGAATCGCCTGATCAAAGAATTCGCTACCAAGGACGGCGACACAGGTTCGCCCGAAGTACAGGTTGCAATCCTGACCAGCCGCATCTCCACCTTGACCGAGCACTTCAAGACCCACAAAAAAGACAACCATTCGCGTCGTGGTCTGCTCAAACTTGTTGCTCAGCGCCGTAAGCTGTTGGACTATACAAAGGCCAAGGATGAATCGCGCTATCAGAACCTGATCCAGCGTTTGGGCATCCGCCGCTAAAATACTTGAACATCCTGCGAAGGTTCGCAGGAGCGTTCTGGAATGGGCCGTGCAATCACTTGCGCGGCTTTTTCTTTTTTAAGTCTCAGCCGAGGTATTGGTTGTTATCGTTAAACTGTTCTTAAGGTGTTTCCCCGAATTTTCGCAGAAAATTCGGGGCGGCGATAGGGGTAGTAAACGTCAGGCATTGCCGTCCAGACCTCAGTGGGTTCCGTGTGGAATACGCGTCATAGCCACCGATGTACTGGGGCATCGGAACAAATGACGATGAATTGACCTGCGCATTCCAGAAGATGAAATCCCCGATTTTCAACTTCGTGCAGAAACCGTTCCCTGCCTATCTCACGCTCGACCCAGGGCACGGCGCGTCGCACGACGCCACCTTTCGTCACGGCCTTCGCCGCGAACACTTGTTCGATCCAATGATCGGGAATCTCGCGGTTTATCGTCTCCATGTGCCATCTTCCCGCGCTGCGGGTTAAGGCAAGGTAAAGCTCAATCAACTTCCCTTTCCAAACGCGCAATAATCCTGTAAGGCCGCACCATCTGAGACGTGACGCTTCGACCCTGGCGCATGGCATGATGAAAGGGTCGGCGGCAATGGGGCCGCCATGAAAAACGGGAGACCCGGAGGGCCGGGAGCGCTCCCATACAGGAAACGATGATGTTCAACATTTCGACGAAAAGCATGCAGTGGGGCGAAGAAACGCTCACACTGGAAACGGGCAAGGTTGCCCGTCAGGCCGATGGCAGCGTGATTGCAACCCTCGGTGAGACCTCGGTTATGGCCAACGTGACGTTTGCCAAGCAGCCGAAACCCGGTCAGGATTTCTTTCCGCTGACCGTCCACTACCAGGAAAAATACTATGCCGCCGGTAAAGTGCCGGGTGGCTTCTTCAAGCGCGAGGCGCGTCCGACCGAGAAAGAGACGCTGACCGCGCGTTTGATCGACCGTCCGATCCGCCCGCTGTTCGTGCCGGGCTTCAAGAACGAAGTTCTGGTGATGTGCACGGTGCTGTCGCATGATCTGGTCAACGACCCGGACATCGTGGCGATGATCGCGGCCTCTGCTGCGCTGACCATTTCCGGCGCCCCGTTCATGGGCCCGATCGCGGGTTGCCGCGTGGGTTATGTCGACGGCGAATACATTCTCAACCCTGAGGTCGAGGATATGGATCAGCTGCGCAACAACCCCGAGCAGCGTCTTGATCTGGTTGTCGCAGGCACCAAAGATGCCGTGATGATGGTGGAATCGGAAGCGTACGAGCTGACCGAAGACGAAATGCTGGGCGCTGTGACATTCGCTCATGAGCAGATCCAGCCGGTCATCGACCTGATCATCGATCTAGCCGAAGATGCCGCGAAAGAGCCGTTCGACTTCCAGCCGCCTGAATATTCAGATCTTTACGCTTCTGTAAAAGCCGCGGGAGAAGACAAGATTCGCGCGGCCTATGCGATCACTGACAAGCAAGAGCGTACGACGGCATTGTCCGACGCCAAAACGGCGATCAAAGAAGCCCTGAGCGACGAGCAGCTTGAAGATGCGAACCTCGGTTCCGCAATGAAAAAGCTCGAAGCGTCGATTCTTCGGGGCGATGTTGTCAAGACAGGCAAGCGGATCGATGGCCGTGCTCTCGACACCGTGCGCCCGATCGTATGTGAAACCGGCCTTCTGCCGCGTACACACGGCTCTGCCCTGTTCACCCGTGGTGAAACGCAGGGTCTGGTTGTGACCACGCTGGGTACGGGCGATGATGAACAAATCATCGACGCGCTCCACGGTAACTACCGGTCCAACTTCCTGCTGCATTACAACTTCCCACCGTACTCGGTTGGTGAAGCTGGTCGCGTTGGCCCTCCGGGACGCCGCGAAATCGGTCACGGCAAATTGGCATGGCGTGCGCTTCAGGCGGTTTTGCCTGCGGCAACCGACTTCCCGTACACCGTGCGCGTTGTGTCCGAGATCACGGAATCCAACGGCTCGTCCTCGATGGCGTCGGTCTGCGGTGGCTCCTTGTCCATGATGGATGCAGGTGTTCCGCTCAAGTCCGCGGTAGCCGGTGTGGCGATGGGTCTGATCCTCGAAGAGGACGGTTCCTACGCGGTTCTGACCGACATTCTTGGCGACGAAGATCACCTTGGCGATATGGACTTCAAAGTGGCCGGGACCGAAAACGGGATCACCTCGCTGCAGATGGACATCAAGGTCGCAGGCATCACGCCTGAGATCATGAAGAAAGCCCTCGCTCAGGCGAAAGAAGGGCGCCTTCATATCCTCGGTGAGATGAACAAAGCGCTGACGGGTGCTGCGGAATTCTCGATCCACGCACCGCGTATCGAGACCATGCAGATCCCGACCGACAAGATCCGTGAAGTGATCGGTTCGGGCGGCAAGGTCATCCGCGAAATCGTGGAAGTGTCGGGCGCCAAGGTCGACATCAACGACGACGGCATCATCAAGATCGCGTCGCCGAACGGTGAAGCCATCCAAAAGGCCTATGACATGATCTATTCGATCGTGGCAGAGCCGGAGGAAGGCCATGTTTACAAAGGTAAGGTCGTGAAGATCGTCGATTTTGGCGCTTTCGTGAACTTCTTTGGTAAGCGTGATGGTCTAGTCCACGTGTCCCAGATTGAAAACCGCCGCTTGAACCATCCGTCGGATGTGCTCAAGGAAGGTCAGGAAGTCTACGTGAAGCTTCTGGGCTTTGACGATCGCGGCAAGGTTCGCCTTGCGATGAAGATGGTTGATCAGGAGACCGGTGAAGAGCTGGCCCCAGAGAAAAAGAACGAAGACGCCGATTGATCGGGTCTTTTTGAAGAAACTGAAAGGCGCTCCGTTTGGAGCGCCTTTTTTCATTGTGGCGCAGCGCTAGCTATCAACCATGAGAAAATTTGCATCTATTCTAGCAGTGGTTTTCGCGGGGCAGGCGATGGCGGATACGGTATTTGATGACTTTTCCGGCGATGCCGGCGCGCGTTGGGACTATGTCGCAGACCGTGTCATGGGCGGTATATCTTCCGGCCGCGCCGAGATCATAGGCTCCGGACCCAACCTGCGCATGCGTCTCACGGGGACTGTCAGCACCGAAAACAATGGCGGTTTTATTCAAGTGCGCCGCAGGTTTGACGATCCATGGCGGGACGGAACGCAGGGGTTGGAACTGCAGGCCCGTGGCAATGGCGAAACGTATTACGTGTTTCTGAAGACCCCGAACCTGTCGCGGGTGTGGTATTCGTACCGCGCATCATTCTCCGCAAACGAGAGCTGGCAAACTGTCAAACTGCCCTTCACACGTTTCGCGGCGTCACATGAACGGATGCCGCAATCCTTTGATCCGGCCCAAGTGACAAGCCTCGCCATTGTGGCCTACGGCTCGGATTACAATGCCGATGTCGAGGTTAGTCAGATCAGTCTCTACTGACAAAAAAAGACCCCGGAGAGTATCCGGGGCCAGGTCCAACAGGGAGGTGCATATGATAACCCGCATATGCGACGGGAACTGTTGAACTTCAGATAAAAGATGTGTGGTCCATGCTTCTTTGATCTGAATCAAAATAGACTAAGGTCTTATGACACGAGGCGATATCCGCCAGACTCGGTCACAAGCAACCGCGCGTTCGAGGGATCGGGTTCGATTTTCTGCCGCAGGCGATAGATGTGTGTCTCAAGTGTGTGTGTGGTCACACCGGCATTGTAGCCCCAGACTTCGTGCAGCAACGTGTCTCGTGCCACCACACCATCGGTCGAACGGTAGAGAAACTTGAGAATATTGGTCTCTTTTTCCGTCAATCGGATTTTCTTGTCATCCTCCGTCATCAAGAGCTTCATCGAAGGCTTGAATGTGTACGGCCCAAGCGTGAACACGGCGTCTTCGGATTGCTCATGCTGACGCAGCTGCGCGCGGATACGGGCCAGAAGCACTGGAAACTTGAAGGGCTTGGTGACGTAATCATTTGCCCCAGCATCAAGGCCAAGGATCGTGTCTGCATCTGAATCGTGCCCAGTCAGCATCAGCACGGGCGCTTTGACGCCTTGCTTGCGCATCAGGCGGCACAACTCGCGGCCGTCTGTATCGGGGAGGCCCACGTCAAGAATGATCAAATCGTAAAGCTGTTCCTTGATCTGGCCCATTGCGGCCGTTCCGCAATCCGCCTCGAACACTTCGAAATCTTCTGTCATCACAAGCTGCTCGGCCAGAGCTTCACGCAGATCGTCGTCATCGTCGACCAGAAGAATATTCTTGAGTTGTGCCATCGTGTTGTCTCTCCGTCGGTTTCAAGACAGATGGGCAAGACATTGCGTGTGGGCAAGAATTGCTGCAAGTGTTTCACGGCCTCGTGTATGCAGAGGCCAAATGTTACATAAATCGGGGTCTTTTGTTGCAAATGACCGCAGTTGGACACTCAGAATTTCATGGCGCTGGCACCTGACATTACCGATCTTCTTGCAAGAGCACGGGCAGATCTGCGCATGGGCGTACCTATTGTGCTTGGGAATGCGCGTGGAATTCTGGTGCTCGCGGTCGAGTCGCTTGGCGCCGACAGATTCCAAGACGTGATCGACCTGGGGGGGGATATCGATCTGGTGCTCACCGGTCGCCGCGCCGCCACGTTGAAAGCACGGGCTTATGATGGTGATGTCGCGCGTGTGGCATTGCCCAAGGATGCAACATTACGATGGGTGCAGGCTTTGGCTGATCCGGCAGACGATCTGTCTCATCCGATGAAAGGTCCACTGGTGACGCGCCGTGCAGGTGATCCAACATTGCACCGACTTGCGGTCACCTTGGCAAAGTCCGCTCGATTATTGCCTGCGGTGCTTGTAGCGCCTCTTGCGGATGCCAAAGCGTTCGCCTCCGATCATGCGCTGACCCGGCTTGACCCGATAGCGGCCGCGCCGCGTCTGGGTGCGTCGGCGGTGTTCGAAAGTGTGGTGTCTGCTCGCGTGCCGTTGCGTGCAGCACAAAACGCGCGGCTTCATGTGTTTCGCCCCGAGGATGGGTCGGAGGAGCATTACGCCATTGAGATCGGACGCCCAGATCGCGCAAAGCCGGTCTTGGCGCGGCTACACTCGGCCTGTTTCACGGGCGATTTGTTGGGAAGTCTCAAATGTGACTGTGGTCCACAATTGAACGGCGCATTGGCTGCAATGGGAACAGAGGGCGAGGGCGTCTTGCTCTATCTCAACCAAGAGGGGCGTGGGATTGGGCTTGCCAACAAGATGCGTGCCTATGCGCTGCAGGACCAGGGATTCGACACGGTCGAAGCGAACCATCGGCTGGGGTTCGAAGATGACGAGCGGGACTTCCGCATTGGCGCCGAACTACTGCGCAAGCTGGGCTTTGCGTCTGTACGGTTGATGACCAACAATCCGGCTAAGATCGCGATGATGGAAAAGCACGGGATCACAGTGGCTGAGCGAGTGCCTTTGAAGGTGGGGGAGAACCCGCATAATACGCACTATCTGGCCACCAAGGCGCGTAAATCAGGGCATCTTTTGTGACACCGCAGGACATGGTCCTCACCCGCCAAGGCCTGCGCTTCATGGGGCAAACATGGCCCTGTTCCATCGGCAAGGGCGGCATTCGCGCCGACAAGCGCGAAGGGGATGGCGGCACACCCGTCGGAGTTCACAGGATTGTCGGGTTGTTATATCGCGCAGACCGCATGGCGCGTCCCGCCGATTGGGCTGTGCCGATCCACCCCGGAGATCTGTGGTCGGACGATCCGGCCCACGAGGATTACAACCTTATGGTGCGGGCACCCTATCCGCACAGTCACGAGAGGCTGCGGCGCGCTGATCCGCTTTACGATCTTGTTCTGTTGACGGATTGGAATTGGCCCCGTGCCGAAAAAGGCCGAGGATCTGCGATTTTTCTGCATCGCTGGCGTCGTCCCGGCTATCCCACTGAAGGCTGCGTCGCGTTTCGCCCGGATCACCTGCGCCGGATCGTCGGCCTGATCCGATACGAAACCCGCCTGATCGTGCCGGCTACATTGACCTGAGCGGCGCGGCATTACATCTGGTCTCATGACCGTTCAAAACCGTCTTTCCAATTGTACGCTGTGCGCCGAGCGTTTCGCCGCCACCGCGACGCGGCACCGACCAAATCCCGTGGTTTGGTTCCGCCCCGGCGCAAAACTACTGATTTGTTCCCAAGCGCCGGGGATGCGCGCGCACAAAAGCCGCACGCCGTTCGATGATCCGTCTGGCGACCGCTTGCGAGACTGGCTGGGCCTGAACCGTTCGGCTTTCTATGATCAAAGCCGTGTTGCAATCGTGCCGATGGGGTTTTGCTTTCCCGGCTATGATGGGGCAGGGTCTGACCTGCCACCGCCCGCAATCTGCCGTCAGACATGGCATGTTGAGGTGTTGGAGAGCGTCGGCAAAGTGCCATTGAAGCTCGTCGTTGGTGGCTATGCACACAAATATCATCTGAGCACCAAGGCGGGCGTGACCGAGACTGTGCAGGCATGGCGCGACCATTGGCCGTCGGTTCTGCCCTTGCCCCACCCAAGTTGGCGCAATACGGCATGGATCAAGAAAAACCCGTGGTTCGAAGCCGAGGTGCTTCCTGCCCTGCGCGCCCGGGTGCAAGAGGTGATGGCATGAGTTTACAAACCCCACTGGATCACGCCCATGCGGCGATGGACGCTGACCCGAACGCCGATGCACCGCGCTTGAGGTTCTATGACCGTTTGGCCGAAGCCGAGCTGTTTTTGATGCTCGCGCGCGAAGCAGAAGGCGATCAGGCTGAACCGGAACTCTTCGATCTAGGCGACGCGCGGTTTGTTCTGGTGTTCGACACGGAAGATCGGCTGGGCACGTTCGCTGGCCGCGCCGTGCCCTATGCCGCTTTGTCTGGACGCTCGATTGTTGGCATGTTGGTTGGGCAGGGGATCGGCATCGCGCTGAACCCCGAGGTCGCGCCATCGTCGATCCTATTGCCGGCCGAGGCGGTAGACTGGTTGGCCGAGACCGTGTCTCAAGGCCCTTCAGAAGCAGAAGCGCGCCCGGAAGAGCTACGCGCGCCGGGGGCGTTGCCGGATGGGCTGCTTGAGGCGATTGACGCCAAGCTGCGTACCGCAACCGGATTGGCGCGTAGGGGCTATCTGGCCGAAGTGCTGTATGACAGCGGAGTGCGTGGTCATCTCATCGGATTTACAGGTGCGGTTCCGGGGGCCGAGGGAGCCTTGGCACGCGCTATTCAGGAGGCGCTGATATTTTCCGGCTTGGAAGCGGCCGCGCTGGATGTGGTGTTCTTGCGCGACAGTGATCCAATCACAGCGCAACTGGCGCGCGTCGGATTGCGGTTCGACTTGCCAGAGCCAGAAACACCGGCACGGGTCGAACGCGTGGCGCCGGGAAGTGACCCGGAAAAACCGCCCATTCTGCGGTAAGCACACTCCGTCAGCGGAGTTTGCAAAACGGATGATCAGTTTCGCCCAAGCTCTTGTCGAAAGGTCGGCAGAGCGTCATCGTCGCTAGGCGTCGCCTCCCAGATTGCGCGTGCGATGGCGCGGGCCATACAAACAGACGCGAAATGCCCGAGCAACGGCATGAGCTCATCCGCCGGAGGACCGCGTCTCGCGGTGCTGGACGCAAAGATCAGATCGCCGTCATAAGGTGTGTGCGCAGGTACCAGCGCCCGTGCAAACCCATCATGCGCGGCAGTCGCCAGACGTTTGCACGCGGCCTTGTCCAAAGTCGCATCTGTGGCAACGATGCCAATGGTGGTGTTGCCATGCTGCGCCATCGCCGCCGTTTTGCGGCTAGCTGGAAGAGGTTGGAGATTTGCTGTCGGATCTGGCCCCAGTCCACCGAATTCCGAGCCGACCTCGAATGGCGCTGACCAGAAATGATTGCCGCTTGGGGTTGTCGCGCTGCCCAAAGCATTGACCACCACCAGAGCGCCGATGGTTGTGCCGTCGGCCAGCACCAGAGAGGCCGACCCCAAGCCACCCTTATGCTGCGCATCGGTTGCTCCGGTGCCTGCCCCGGCGGTGCCGAGAGCGAAATCAGGTGTCACGGCAGACAGAGCCTTGCGCCCCAGATCTGGATAGGGGTTTTCCGTCCATCCCTTTTGCCCGTTATTCAGGAGATCAAAGATGATTGCCGCTGGAACAATCGGTATACGGGCCGAATGCACTTGGAACCCGCGCCCTTGTTCCGCCAGCGCATCCATCACGCCCTGCGCTGCGGCCAGACCGAAGGCGGACCCACCGGAAAGTACGATTGCGTCGACGCCGGGGACGGTCTTGTCCGGTTCCAGCAGGTCGGTGTCGCGCGTACCCGGCGCGCCGCCCATCACGGCGTAACTTGTGGTCATTGGGCCGTCTTCGGACAGCAGAACGGTCGTACCAGACTTGAGGTCGTCGTCCTGTGCGTTGCCGACTGTTAGACCGGCGATATCGGTGATCAGGTTGCGGGGGCCGGGCGTCATGACGGTGTGTCGTCTTTGGTGCGTGCGGAGTGAGGGGCCAACCCCTCACACTCCCCGGGATATTTTTGAACCAGAGAAGACCGGATCATATGCAGCGGCCCCCGTCGACTTCCATGCAGACGCCGGTGATCATGCTGGCCTCATCCGAGCAGAGGAAAGCTGCGGCATTGCCAAGGTCTTCGGGGTGCGAGAAGCGGCCCAGCGGTATTGTTGAGAGGAACTTTGTGCGGATTTCCGGCGTGTCTTCGCCCATGAAGCTTTTGAGGAGCGGCGTTTCTCCGGCGACCGGGTTCAGAGCGTTGACGCGGATACCGTCGGGTGCAAGTTCCACAGCCATGGTGCGCGTGGCGGTGATCATCCATCCCTTGGAAGCGTTGTACCAGTTGAGGCGCGGACGCGGTGACACACCGGCAGTGGAGGCGATGTTGAGGATGTTGCCTGACCCGCGATGTTTGAAGTGGGGTACAAGGCTGCGGGCGCTGAGATAGACTGATTTGCAGTTCACGGCAAAGACGCGGTCGAAATCCTCTTCGGTGATGTCTTCGAGCTGTCCTGGCAAATGGGTCACACCGGCGTTGTTCACCATGATGTCGACATGGCCCAACGCCCTGATCGCCGTTTCGATCATATCGGCCACCTGGTCGCCGTTTGACACGTCGGCATTGTGGGCGTGGCCGTTGATCTCGGATGCAATTGCTTGGGCGGCATCGCTGTTCAGATCGACGACCATAACTGTTGCCCCTTCGGCAGCAAATTTGCGCGCGATGCCTGCGCCAAAGCCGGAAGCAGCCCCAGTCACGATCGCGGTCTTGTCCTTGAGCCTCATCTTTCCCTCCCCTTAGCCGTGTTTTGCGGCGACGGTCTTTAGAGTCGAGAAGCCATAAAGCGCTTCAAACCCCTTTTCTCGGCCGTGACCGGACTTGCCGACACCGCCAAAAGGCAGTTCGACCCCGCCACCTGCGCCGTAGTTGTTGAGGAAAACCTGCCCGGTTTTCAGCGCTTTGACCAGTCGCATCTGGCGTGCGCCATCAGCCGTCCAGACACCCGCAACAAGGCCGTAGACGGTGCCGTTGGCGATCCTGATGGCGTCATCCTCTGTATCAAAGGGGATTAGAACCTGCACAGGGCCAAAGAGTTCATCCTGCGCCATCGGGTGCTCTGGTGGTACAGGGCCGTAGAGGCGCGGTTGCACATAGGCCCCTTTGGTCGGCAGGTCGGCGGGCATCGGGGTTTCTGCAATTGAGGGCAGGTCATGGGCTGCTTCGAGCAGCGTCTCGAAACGGGCTTTCTGCTTGGTTGAGATCAAGGGTCCAATATCGGGATCGCTGTTGGCTGGGCCAATGGTCTTGGCGCGGTAGGCGTCGGCCATGCGGGCGGCAATCGTGTCGTAGACGCCGCGTTGGACCAGGATGCGTGACGCAGCAGAGCAGGTTTGGCCTGCGTTCTGAAGCCCAGCGTTCACAAGGAACGGCAACGCAGCATCAAGATCCGCGTCGTCGAACACGATCTGCGGGGATTTCCCCCCGAGCTCCAGCGTCACGGGCACCACGTTTTCAGCGGCCAATGTCTGGATTGTGCGCCCGGTTTGGACCGAGCCGGTGAAGCTTAGGTGTTGAACACCGGGGTGGCGGGCCAGCGCCGCGCCGGCTTCTGACCCAAGGCCCGGTACGACATTCAACGCACCATCGGGAAAGCCCGCCTCTTTGGCGAGGTGGGCGAACAAGAGTGCGGTCAGGCAGGCATCCTCGGCGGGTTTCAGAACACAGGCATTGCCCATGGCGAGCGCGGCCCCGACAGAGCGGCCGATGATCTGCATCGGGTAGTTCCAAGGCACGATATGACCTGTCACCCCATGTGGTTCGCGTAAGGTGTAGACGGTATAGCCGTCGAGATACGGGATCGTGGTTCCATGGACTTTGTCCGCCGCGCCGCCGTAGAATTCGCAGTAACGGGCGAGCGCAATGGCATCGGCGCGGGCTTGGGTGACGGGTTTCCCAACGTCGAGCGTTTCGAGCGTCGTCAGAAGGTCGGTGTGCTTCAGAACCAATTCGCCAAGTCGTGTCAGGCAACGACCACGTTCCAATGCGCTCATCCGGCCCCACGCGCCGTCCAAGGCGGTCTGTGCGGCGATCACGGCCGTATCCACATCTGTCTCAGTGCTGCGAGCAATCTGGCATAGAGTGCTGCCATCGGACGGGTTGATCAGCTGTAAAGTGGCGGCCGTCGCGCGCCACGCGCCACCGATCAGAACGTGTCTGGGATCAAAGGGCAGGTTGGGGAGCATCTTGGGCCTCTGGAAAGTCGGGAAGTTGCGGAGCTGCGGTCATCAATTCGCGGGTGTAGATGTGGTTGGGCGCGGCGAAAATGTCTGCTGTTGGGCGATCCTCGACAATCTCGCCTGCGCGCATGACCATCACGCGGTCGGTGATAGAGCGGACCACGCTCAGGTCATGACTGATGAAAAGATAGGTTAGGCCATAAGCGCGGCTTAGGTCTGCCATCAGATCAAGAATTTGCGCCCGCACTCGCACGTCGAGCGCCGAAACCGCTTCGTCAAAGACAATCAGATCAGGTTTGATGATCAGGGCGCGGGCAATGGCGATGCGTTGTCGCTGGCCACCGGAAAAGGCGTGGATGTGCCGGTTGGCGTCTTCTGGCTTGAGGCCAACAGCGGTCAAGGCTTCGGAAACCGCTGTGTCGCGTTCGCCCCCTTTGGGGGGATCGGTTAGCAGGTGGAAGGGCTCGGTGATCAGACGGGCCACACGGTGGCGGGGGTTGAAGCTGCCGTAAGGGTCCTGGAACACCACCTGCATCTTGCGGCGAACGTTCAGGTTCGGATGGCCGTCCTGCCAGACGGGGTCGCCGTCAAGAGTAATCTGTCCACTCTGCACCGGCTCCAGACCAAGGATGGCGCGTGTGAGGGTGGACTTGCCACAGCCGGATTCGCCGACAAGGCCAACACGTTCGCCGCGACGGATTTCAAAGCTGACGTCTTTGACGGCCCGGAACATCGGGCGCGTACCAAAGAGCGTAGCACGAGGGAGCGGGTAGTCGCGGCTGACGTTTTGAACCGACAACAGCGGCGCGTCGGCTTTAGCGCTGCCAAGTTCGGCTTGGTGGCGGGACGCTTCGAACAATTGCCGGGTGTAGGGATGTCGCATATCGCGCAAGACCTGCGCGGTTGGTCCAGACTCTACAATCTCGCCGTGGCGCATAACGTTGAGCGTGTCGGCCATATCGCTCACCACGGCAAGGTCATGAGTGATCATCATCAGCGCCATGTCGTCCTCTTTGACCAGTCTCTTGAGCAGGTTGAGGATCTGCGCTTGTGTGGTGACATCCAGCGCGGTAGTCGGCTCGTCCGCAATCAGAAGACGGAGACGCAACGCGATGGCCATTGCAATAACGACCCGCTGCCGCTGACCGCCGCTAAGTTCGTGTGGGTATCGAGAGAGCGGGAAGCGGTCCGGGGGCAAACCGACGCGGTCTAAGACGTCTCGCGCACGGGTTTCTGCCTGTTCCGGCGTCATTGCTTTATGGACCAGTATGGTTTCCATCACCTGCGCGCCGATAGTCTGCACCGGGTTAAGGGCCGTCATGGGTTCCTGAAACACCATTCCGATCTCGCGGCCGCGCAGGTCGCACATCTGGGGTTCCGGCAGGGCCAGCAGGTTTGCGTCATCAAAGGCAATGGTCCCGCTGGTTGCCGTTCCTTTCGGCAGCAGGCCCATTGTCGCGAAGGCGGTCATGGATTTGCCGGACCCGCTTTCCCCAGTCAGCGCTGTGATTTCGCCCGCTGCGATGTTCAGCGAAATACTATGCAGGATCGGTGTGCCTTGGATCGCAAGTGTTAGGTTCTCGATGCTTAACAGAGTCATGCGCGGACCACCTTGAGGCGTGGATCAAGCGCATCTCGCAATCCGTCGCCCAGTAGGTTCAGCCCCAGCACCATCGCAACGATCGTCAGGCCGGGGATCAGTGCCACATGGGGCGCCAGCGACACCATCGTTTGCGCATCGGCCAACATGCGTCCCCAGCTTGGGATCGGAGGTTGCGCGCCAAGGCCGACATAACTCAGACCTGCTTCGGCAAGAATGCCAAGGCTGAACTGTATGGTGCCTTGTACAATCAACAGATTCGCCACGTTGGGCAGGATATGTTCGGCGCTGATGCGGGCGCGGGTCTTACCTGCCACCTGTGCCGCCATGATGAATTCGCGCTTCCACAGGCTAAGCGCCGCGCCGCGGGTGATGCGGGCGAAGACGGGGATGTTGAAGATGCCGATGGCGATGATGGCATTGGTGGCAGAGGGGCCGAAGACGGCGGTAATCAGGATGGCGATGACCAGCGACGGGAAGGCGAAGATCAGGTCATTCATCCGCATAATGACTTCGTCCAGCATCCCGCCACGCCGCGCGGCGGCGGCCAGCCCCAAAGGCACGCCAAGGCCCATGCCGATACCCACCGCCACCAAGGCGACGGCAATCGACGTGCGCGCGCCCACCATAAGCATCGACAGGATGTCCCGCCCAAAGTGATCGGTACCCAAAAGGTTGTCCGCGCTGGGCGGTTTCAGGCGGTTCGCGATGTTCATTGCCTCGACGCTGTCCGGAGTCCAGACGAAGGACAGCAAAGCCGCAATGATAAAAACGCTGGTGAGAAGTCCACCAAGGATCAGGTTTCGGCTCATGTCCGTGTCCTCAGCCGGGGGTCTACAGCGGCATATGCCAGATCGACGAGGAAGTTCACCATGATGACGGCAAAGACCAGAAGCATCACCACTGATTCCACCACGATCAGGTCACGTTGGGTGATAGCCTGAAAGATCAACCGCCCAAGGCCTGGCAGAAAGAACACCTGTTCGATGATGATCGCACCCGCCAGCAGGAAAGCGAATTGCAGACCGATAATCGTCAGTACCGGGATCAGGGCATTGCGCAGACCATGTCGCCACAAAGCCTGTCTCGCGGACAACCCCTTGGCGCGGGCCGTGCGCATGAAATCCTCACCCAGAATGTCGAGTAGCGAGGATCGCATGACGCGGGTCAAGATGGCCGCTTGAGGCAGTGCCAAAGCAATGGCGGGCAAGGTGAGCGCCTTCATCCCGCCCCAGAACCCTTTGTCCCATCCGGGGAAGCCACCCGCGCTGAACCAGCGCAGTTGCAGGGCGAAGATCAGAACCAGCATCATCGCGAACCAGAAGTTCGGAATCGCAACACCAAGCTGTGTCGCCCCTGTCACCGCCAGATCGCCGGGCCCGCCCCGGCGTGCTGCAGCAAAGATTCCAGCTGGAAAAGCGATGACTGTGGAAAGCGTCAACGCATAAATCGCAAGCGGCAGCGACACCCACATCCGGTCTGCAATCATCTGCGCCACAGGGGTTCGATACGTATAAGACGTGCCGAAATCGCCGATCAGCATCCCGCCGACCCAACTTAGGTATCGGTCGAGTTTCGACTGATCCAATCCAAGTTCGGTACGCAACGCGGCTATAGTGTCAGGCTGTGCATTGATCCCCAGCATGAAGCTGGCCGGATCGCCGGGTGCAATCTCGACCACAACGAAAATCACCACCGAAGCCACGATCAGGCTTATGGCAAGTGAGATCAGTCGTTTGACGATATAGCGCAGCATTGCGGGTAGGTTAGGCGAAGCCTGCGGGCAAGGGAACGCAGAAAGCGGTGTCGCCTAATTGAACCCGGACTGGCCCACGGATCATGGGCGATTGCAGGTGCCCATCGAGCAAGGCGTGGCACTGTTTGCGTCTTCCATCAGGA
This sequence comes from uncultured Marivita sp., assembly GCA_947503115.1. Classification (GTDB taxonomy): domain Bacteria; phylum Pseudomonadota; class Alphaproteobacteria; order Rhodobacterales; family Rhodobacteraceae; genus Marivita. The sequence continues at coordinate 1,221 of CANNCS010000050.1, read as the reverse complement.
AATCAAAGCACATCTGGCTGCGTTAACAGGCGTGGAAAAGCCGAACCAAGTCGGTTCATCTCATGTGGTGTTGGCGGATCAGCATCTTTGGTGCCTTCATCCGAAGCTACCTTGTTCATGTAGTCATGGAAATGAACGATTCAGTTGGATGGTTGAGGGATGAAGTCGCCGCCTCAAGCTATGATTCCCCGATCAATAAGGGATATCATCTGACACACTTGCGCCAAGCGCTCGTAGGCAGCGATCTTCGTTAAAATGTATTTACTACAAAGAGTTGTGTAAAAGTTTTTGGTGCTGAAAAGGCTCAGTAAGGCGACCTTAGGAAAGCGTGGTCGGACACAACATCCCCATTTGGGGACAAAGTGTTGTTTGGACGATGTTTCTGCTCAGATTGTTGGGATCGTATAGGTTCGGTCATAGGGCTGAACGTCCAAACCCGCTGCCCGGGCGACCATCCATGGCCAACTTGAAATATGCTGGTAATGACCCTTGTCATTGAAAAGGGTAAAACTTGCATTCGGCAAGTGGTGGGACAAATGCTCGCCACCCTGTGCCGGAGCGACATTGTCATCCGCCCCGTGATAGATCTCGGTCTCGGCCAAAACGTGTCGCACGTCGAAATCCCAACCGCGCGCGTTGAGGAAGTTCTCCTCAACCATACCGTTGACCCCACCGGCGGTGCGCTCTTCCAGCATCTTTGACGAACGGATGCCAATGGTGGGATGCGACAACAGTTCGACATCATGCGTGCTGGGCGTCCGGTTGCAGTAGCGTTCCATGTAACGCGGTGCGTTCTGGATGATCGAACGCACAAGAAATGGAATCAATTGCCGGAACATTGCCGGCCATCGCTGTGCAAGAACGGCGGACAGGTGGTAGAATTGATCCAATTCGCGCCAGTTGTCGTGTTTGTACTTGGGATAGCTGGGTGACGAGAGCACAATTTTGCGGATGCGGTCGGGCAATTCATGCGCCGTCGCGAGTGCCACGCCAGAACCGAAGGAAAAGCTCATCAGGGAAACCTGTTCGTATCCCAAAGCATCGAACAGGCATTCCAGATCCGGTGCGAATTCTCGCAAGCTGGTCATCTTTTTGAAATCTGACCGATAGATCCCGGGCCGACAGGGCATGATCAGTCGCACGCCGTAATACCAAAGGGGCTGGCTTCTGACTCATTAGGGATTTCTGAGGTTCCCAGCTCGCCCGCGCTCTGATTCCATG
>CANNCS010000049.1 GCA_947503115.1 uncultured Marivita sp. | reverse complement strand
ATGTCGGAGCGTCTCATCCGCCGACCATGCCACATTGCGGCGTTGACGGGAATCCTTTGTCAGGTGCGGAACACTAGAGAGCCGACCTCGAGCCTGTGTGCCGCGTGGATCGGTCCTGCTGGAAACCCGCTTGTCGCCGGATGGCCGTCCGCAGACGCTGTTGGGATTCAAGCGCGAAGGCACTTCGGTGTCGAGCTTTTCGCTGATGTCGACACCGCATGGCAGCGTCGTTTTGGTGATCGCTCAAGGCGACGATGTGGTACACGAAGTGGTCGAGCGCGGGCGCGAGGCGCGCACGGAAACACTGCAAGTCACCATCAGTTGGGATGTACACAAGCAGTTGGGTCGGCTGGTTGTGGCCCGCCCCGAAACCGAACACGTTCTTATTCGGCATTTTGTCATCAAACGCGCACCACTTCTTGCCGATTTGGTCGCGCTGGCTTGCCCCAAAGGTCTGACCGAGATCGACCCTGATGTGATTTTCGTTGCACTCTCGACCGAGATCGAACCGGTTGGACCGATGCCGACTCTGTCACCTTCTGTGTCGATTGAAACCGCGCATGGGATGCGTATGGCGATGACCCTTAAACAGGGCGATGTGGTGCGGTCGGCGAACGGGAAACTTGTTCCTGTCTTGCACACCGTCTCGCGCGAGGTGCCAGCGCTTGGGTCATTCCGCCCCGTCCGTCTTCGCGCGCCCTATTTCGGGCTCACGCAGGATGTGGTTGTGTCGCGACACCAGCGCCTTTTGGTCAGCGGTCCAGAGGTCGAATATCTGTTTGGACGCGAAGAGGTGCTGATCCCGGCATCTGCTCTGGTCAATGGCTATGCGGGCCATTTTGAACCCGCGCCCCGGTTTGTCACCTATCATCAAGTGCTCTTGCCGCATCATGATGCGGTGCGCATTCCAGATGCTGCGTTGGAATCGCTCTACATTGGGCGGATGCGGCGCGACAAGACATTGCTGACGTCGTCAGCGCTCAGTGACTTGCCCCGCGCCTTATTGCCGGAACATCATCGTGCGGGGTATCAGGTGTTACGATCGTTCGAAGCAATCACACTTGCCGAGGCGCGCGCCGCTTAACCTTTGTCGGCGTCACCGAAAAAGGGCGTGACCTGGGCAACGATCACCGAGTTTTCGTCCAACGCTTTTTGCATCAGCTCGATCTCTTCGGGTTCGATCTCGTGGCCTTGTTCCTTGCGATCTTCCAACGTGCCGTAGCCGGTCACGTCTAGCGGTGCCATGTCCGCCTGTTTCAGAATCGCCACGGTTTCGCGCACCGCTTCGGCCTCGTCAACGCCGGACGCATAGCACATCAGCGCCGCCCCGGTGGCCCCTTTCGGCAGCCCGTCATCGGACTTGCGCCCGACCTCAACCACGAGGGTATAGACCAGATGCGGCTTCTTTGGTTTCTTGGGTGTGTCGCTCATGCTGGACCTATGTGCTGCAATGCGCCCCGCATGTGCCATGAAACCCGCCGCGCGTCGAGGGTTGTTGCTGCCAACGTGCCGGGCATACTGCAGGTCAAAACGGGAGGAACTTTATGAAATCCGTCAAGGAGATGGTCGCGGCCGCAAACGAGGTGGTTGACCATGCACCGGCATCCGAGGTGATGAGCCTGCATGGGCAGGACGGAGTAACCTTTGTCGATCTGCGGGATCCGCGCGAGCTAGAACGCGAGGGCATGATCCCCGGTGCGTTCCACTGTCCGCGTGGGATGTTGGAGTTCTGGATCGACCCGGACAGCCCTTATGCAAAACCACAGTTTCAAACCGGCAATCGGTTTGTGTTCTACTGCGCCTCGGGTTGGCGGTCGGCGCTGTCTGCTCAGGTCGCGCAGGATATGGGGCTGGAAAATGTCAGCCACATCACCGACGGGTTTGGAGGCTGGAAAAAGGCGGGCGCCCCGGTTGGAGAGAAGCCCGCCAAGAAAGCATAGAGTGCGTGGTCACACGCACCGCCAATATCAATCGCGCAGCAGTTCGTTGATGCCGGTCTTGGAGCGTGTCCGCTCGTCGACCCGCTTTACGATCACGGCGCAATACAGGTTGATGCCGTTCTTCGACGGCATCGACCCGGCCACCACCACCGAATAGGGCGGCACTTCGCCATACATCACTTCGCCGGTTTCGCGGTCGACGATCTTGGTCGACTGGCCGATGAACACGCCCATGCCCAAAACCGAACCTTCGCGCACGATACAGCCTTCAACCACTTCCGAACGGGCACCGATAAAGCAGTTGTCTTCGATGATTGTCGGCCCCGCCTGCATAGGCTCAAGCACGCCACCGATGCCAACACCACCGGACAGGTGCACGTTCTTGCCGATCTGTGCGCAAGACCCAACGGTTGCCCAAGTGTCGACCATCGTGCCTTCGTCGACATAAGCACCAAGGTTCACGAAAGACGGCATCAACACCACGCCCGGCGCGATGTAGGCCGATTTGCGGACCACACAGTTTGGCACAGCGCGGAAGCCTGCCGCGCGCCATTGGTTGTCGCCCCAACCTTTGAATTTGCTGTCGACCTTGTCCCACCAGCCGCCGCCCTGCGGGCCGTTGTCATGCTGTTCCATATCCTTGATGCGGAACCCCAGAAGCACGGCTTTCTTGGCCCACTGGTTGACGTGCCAGCTGCCATCATCCTGCTTTTCCGCAACCCGTAGCGATCCGCTGTCCAAAGCGTTCAACGTGGCCTCGATGGCCTCGCGGGTTTCGCCACCCGTTGTCGGTGTGATCGTATCGCGCGCGTCCCACGCGGCTTCGATGGCTGTTTCCAGGCTGGTAATGTCCATGATGGCCTCCTCGCTGTTCGGTCGATGCTCCTTACGCAATCGCAAGGCTGGGGGCAACGACGCGTTTTTGACGGTGTTGAGCGCTTTCAGCAGGAAGGTCTGACAACAAGAAATGCTTGCAAGGTTTCGAAGCGGCGTTAGTCTCACGCTAATATTTTAGATTTTTTCATATATTTATTTTGGAGTCGCACTAATGAGCATGGTGCATTTGACGTGTTCCGTCGGTTTAGGCGGAATCAACCTTTCGACCGATCTAAGCGAAGTTCGGTTTCTTCTTGATATGCACATTTACGGAGATTCCCGCTTCCGCGAGGAATGCGCGAATGCTGGCCTTTTGGCGGCGGACGGGTTTTCCCTGATGCCGGACCCGGATCCGGCCTCCTCCGCAATCACCGGCAGCGCGGTGGTGCAGTTTCAGTATAAAATCATGCGATGGGCATTCGACAAATGCGATGGGCGAGTCGATCCTCGTGGAAAGACGTGGACGGCGCTCACGGGTGCAGTTGGCCCCGGAAACATCAACCCGGTGGATTCTGCTCCTGTCATGGACCCGATCAGGGACGCGTTGGGCAATGCTGGCTTCAAGGCTTACAATCAAGGAGCCTACAAATCGGAAAAACTAGGCTATCAGCGCGACGGCAAGGATGTGACGATCTCACAGGAAGGGTGTTTTCTGTGCGTGATGACAATGGCTGCAACGGGAATTGGACGGCCTACATCATCCTGGCCCAAGGGTGTGTTGGCCAAAGATCTGACTCCGATCCATGCCAATAAGATCGCAAAGGACAATACGTGTTATTCGTCCGGAGGTCTGAATCCGTTTACCCTAGCGCCGCTGCTCGGAATGAGCATTGAGCGATTTGGCTCAGGAAAATGGGACAAGCCCCTGCCAGCCAATCCGACTGACCACGCCGAAGGTCATATCGCGGCAGGCGGCGTCGTTGCTGCTCATGTCGATTACAAGGACAAGCATTCCGACAAGTCACTCGGGGATCACTGGGTGCTGGTGACGAACAAAGCGTCCGGATCGGGGTTGCATCACTTCGATGCCATTGATCCTTCAGGCGGTGTCTGGATGGGGATGAGCAAGAACAGCGCCGCTTGTATGCGCGACACGGACATGTTGACAGAGTGGCTGGCCGATCCATCCAAAGAGTATCATCGCGCGTATTTCTTCGGCATTCCGTCTCCGAATTCGAGCACGAAACGACAGGGGTATCAAAGCAATTACCGCATGGTGAGATACTGCCTGCTGTCACCCAGCTAAAAGACGTTGTGGGTCAACGCATCGCTATCTCCGGCTCTGGTGCGATATTGCCGCCGCAGACAAGAACTGCGACGCGCTCTCCGGCAGCGGGCGAGTAGGCTCCAGACATCAGCGCTGCCAAGGCGGTGGCCCCAGCAGGTTCCACCAATTGCCGATGCGCTTGCCACAGTGCGCCTTGCGCTTCGATGATGGCACTGTCTGACACAAGCACACTTTGAACGTCCATCGATGTGGCCAGATCGAAACAGATGTCCCCAATCCGTCGTGCCCCCAACGCATTTGCGGCCACACCCGACACGGGCACATCCACCGGCGCACCAGTGTGCAACGCCGCATGCAAAGCACAAGAGGTCACTGGCTCGACCGCCACCACCTTGCGACGGCCGCCCAGCCAAGCCAACGCACCTGCAATCAGGCCACCACCGCCTACGGCGATCAACACCGTGTCCGCATCCAGTCCCTGCTGTTCCCATTCCAGCATCAAGGTGCCCTGACCAGTGACTGTCAGGGGTGCGTCATAGGCGTGGATTTGCATCGCGCCACTTTCCGAAGCCTCACGCTCGGCCAGTTCCAGTGCGTTGGCATATTCGCCGGGCACAACGGTCAGCTCTGCTCCGGTGCGTTTGATCAGCTCGATCTTGGAGGGGCCGGCGATTTCGGGGACAAAAATTCGCGCGCGATGCCCCAGTTTCTGTGCCGCAAATGCCACCGCGGCCCCATGGTTGCCGCCCGAGGCCGCGACAACCCCTGTTTTGGGAACGTTCGATGTCAGCAGAGTGTTGAAGGCACCGCGTGTCTTGAAGCTGCCAGTGTGCTGCATTTGCTCCAGCTTCAGCGTGACACCCTGACTAAAGGCGTTGGTTTGCAGCGTTGGCGTCGCCACGATGTGTCCGGCGATCCGCTCTTGCGCTGCTTTGATCTCGGTCTGCCAATCCATCGCTTCGCCTCTCTGGTCACTTTGGCCCGGACGCTATAGGTCTCAAGGCAAGCGAACAAGGAACCCATGCTCATGAAAGATCAACGCAACAGCCTGTTCCGCGATGCTGGCCTTGACCGCAGCACGGCAAGCCATGTTCCGGACACAGCGCAGACGCGCTCGCCTGCCTATCGGTTGGCCTTTGCTGACGAAGATTTCCTGTGCCGCGAAGAATTACGCCCGGTTCGGCTGCAACTCGAACTGCTCAAGCCGCAGCTCATGCTTGACGAGCACCAGATCGAAAGCACTATCGTTCTATTCGGCGGTGCTCGCATCCCGCGCCCGTCCGAGGCCGACAAGGCGCGCACCAAGACGCTGGCTGATCTGGCGCATTTCTACGACGAGGCGCGCAGTTTTGCTCGGTTGATGACCCGCAAGTCCAACGACAGCAAAGGCCGCGAATTTGTTGTGGTCACGGGTGGCGGCCCCGGTGTGATGGAAGCTGGAAATCGTGGTGCGGCGGATGAAGGCGGCAAATCTATCGGACTCAATATCGTGCTGCCACACGAGCAAGCTCCGAACGAATACGTCACGCCCGAGCTGTGCTTCAACTTTCATTATTTCGCGATCCGAAAGATGCACTTTCTGATGCGCGCCCGCGCGATCTGTGTCTTCCCCGGCGGCTTTGGCACGCTGGACGAGATGTTCGAATCCCTGACCCTGATCCAGACGGGTCGCATGCAGCGCGTACCGTTCCTGCTGTTTGGGCGCGTTTTCTGGGAAAAGATCATCAACTGGGATGCGCTGGCCGATGCCGGGACCATCAGCCCCGAAGACCTTGATCTGTTCCGCTTTGTCGAAACCGCCGAAGAGGCGGCCGAGATCATCGAAAATTGGGACCCCGCGCCGCCGCGGTCGGATATTCCGGGGCGCTAATTCTGACCCAACAGGCCATGCAAGTGCGTTTGCCAGTCGCCAAGATTCTCTCCGCCCTTGCCGATTGCCTGATGGCCGAAATAGAGATGGAGAATAAGGTCTGCAGTCGTTACCGCGTTTTTGGCAGACCCGACCACGTCCCGTTTCACAAGAACACCCAGAATCGCTTTGCGCAAACGCTCGGCCATTGCATTGGCTTTTTGGGCGACACTTGGATTGTCCGGTCCAAGTTCAACCATCGCATTGCAGATAAAACAACCGCGCCGAACGTCCTTCGAGGATGAGAACAAGACCGAGAAACAGGTTTCAGGGTCGTCAGACTCGCAGGTTTCCAGCGCTTGTACGGCTTTCGAAACAACGGCCTCGTCATATCGATCCAACGCGGCCAGATAGGCGGTCTCTTTGTCTTTGAAAGCTTTGTAAAAGCTCCCACGAGTCAGGCCCATCGCGTTCAGAAGATCGGGTAGATTCGTCGCCACGTATCCGTTGCGCCAAAAGATCTCCATCGCGCCGTGAACGGCTCTGTCGGTATCAAACTCTCTTGGGCGTCCCATAGGTATTTCTTGCACTCATCTCATTGGAAGCAAAGCGTTTTGTTCATCACAGGCATTTGTATTGTACCAATTGGTTCCTAATGCCATTTTCAATCCAGTCGCAGCATCCCAGTTGAGACCACGAACCGCAACAGAATGAGCCCGGTGTCACTCCGGTCAACATGTAGGAAGATCAAAATGAAATTCGCAAAACCATTGCTCGCCAGCGCAGCACTCTCCGTTGCTCTCGCCACATCCGCACTTGCCGCCGGTGTTGACATCAACGCCTCCAACACGGGCCTTGCCTTGCAAGGCTACGACCCTGTTGCTTACTTCACCGAAGGTCAGCCGATGGAAGGCAACTGGCAAATCACCACCGTTCATGACGACGCCGTGTATCGCTTCGCCACCGAAGAGCACAAAGCTGCGTTCGAAGCCGATCCCGAAGCCTACTTGCCTCAGTATGGTGGCTTCTGTGCCTTCGGTGCAGCAATGGGTTTCAAGTTTGACGGAGATCCTGAGCACTGGAGAGTTGTTGACGGCGAACTCTTTCTGAACATTTCGCAAGACATTCAGGATCGTTGGGTTCAGGACATCCCTGGCTACATTGAAAAGGCCGACACAAACTGGGCGACGATTGCCCAAAAAGCGCCATCCGAACTCCAGTAGGATCCCTAAGGGCTGTTTCTTTGAACTGCCAGCTCTGAACTGCCCCTGTCTGCTGTCCCAGACAGGGGCTTTGTTCATGTGCGTCGGCGTGATGGGTTCAAAGCCACACGTGATGCAATAAGAAAACACCTGTCGCAGACACCCTTTCGCATGCGCAGCAAACCCTGTAAGAGCCGCGCCAGTCCAGCCGCGACACGACCGTGGGCTGGCAAGTGAAAGGAGAGCCAAATGGGCTACAGAGTCGTTGTTGCCGGCGCCACCGGAAATGTGGGCCGCGAAATGCTGAACATTCTGGACGAGCGCCAGTTCCCCGTAGACGAGATCGCCGTGCTTGCATCGCGTCGGTCACTGGGTACGGAGGTCAGCTTTGGCGACAAGACGCTGAAGACGCAGGATCTCGATACGTTCGATTTCACGGGCTGGGACTTCGCCCTGTTCGCTGTCGGTTCGGAAGCGACAAAGAAATACGCGCCTATCGCCGCCAAGGCCGGCTGCGTGGTGATCGACAACTCGTCGCTCTACCGCTACGATCCCGACGTGCCACTGATCGTTCCCGAAGTTAACGCACAGGCGATCCACGGCTATTCCAAGAAGAACATCATCGCCAACCCGAACTGCTCGACCGCGCAGATGGTTGTGGCGCTCAAGCCGCTGCACGACCGCGCGCGCATCAAGCGTGTTGTGGTCAGCACCTATCAGTCGGTGTCCGGTTCCGGCAAAGAGGCGATCGACGAACTATGGGATCAGACTAAGTCGATCTACAACCCGACCGACAATTACGAACGTAAAGTCTATCCCAAGGACATCGCGTTCAACGTGATCCCGCATATCGACGTTTTCCTCGAAGACGGTTCCACCAAGGAAGAGTGGAAGATGGTTGCCGAGACGAAAAAGATTGTGGACCCTTCGATCAAAGTCACGGCCACCTGTGTCCGCGTTCCGGTGTTCGTTGGCCATTCCGAAGCGATCAACATCGAATTCGAAGACCACCTCGATGAGGACGAAGCCCGTGACATCCTGCGCGAAGCGCCGGGCATCATGGTCATCGACAAGCGCGAAGACGGCGGCTACGTCACACCCAAGGAATGCGTCGGTGATTACGCGACCTTCATCAGCCGCATCCGTCAGGACAGCACAATCGACAACGGGATCAACCTGTGGTGCGTGTCTGACAACCTGCGCAAAGGCGCTGCCTTGAACGCGGTGCAAATCGCCGAAGTGCTGGGCCGTGAAGTTCTGAAAAAAGGCTGATTGCCATAAAATCGCATCTAAAGGCGCCGCTATGATGCGGCGCCTTTTTTTGTTGTGGCAGCGCGCGATAACAAAGGTCTCGCGCGCCAGTCCTTGCATCAAAATGTCTGTTTTCTTCTTATTGTTGCCTAAAAATAGGTTAATTCCCCCCGTACCCCTTGATGACTGAACGTTGCATCAGGTGGGTCGGTGGTATGTCCGAAGCTGAAATTCCTTTGCTCTACGAGAACGGCCCCCTGCGGATACGGTATCTCGAGGGTGTCGGCTGTGACCTGATCGTCAGCTTTTCGGGTGTTGGTACCAAACGCAATGTCGAACCACCCCCTGAATTTCCCGGCATCGCTTCTGCGGATCGGCAGAACCATGTTCTGTTTGTCAGTGACAAGTCCCGCAGTTGGCTGAATGGCGATGGCATGGCCAATCAGATCCTCTGCTGCATTCGTGCCACCGTCGATCACATCAATGCAGAACGGGTGATTGCGATCGGCAACTCCATGGGCGGAACCATGGCGTTGCACCTGTCACGGTTCTTCGATTTTGAACGCGTAATCGCCTTTACGCCGCAATACTCCGTATTGGAAAACGAAGTCCCGGAAGAGGAACGCTGGTTCTATTTCCGTAAGCAAATTCGATCCTACCCGTTCCCTCGGGTTGAAGCTCTGCGTCCTAAAACAACGAAGTACTACATCTTTCACGGCGATGAGCATCGAGAGCTGGCACACGCGATGCGGTTCCCAAAGGCACCGGGCATATCGCATTACATCGTGCCCAAGACAGATCACAAAGTAGCGGCGGAACTCCGGGACCGCGGTGCTCTTCGCCCTTTGATGCATAACCTCATCAACCGTAAACCCCGGCTGTTTCGCAAGAACCTCACGGATCTTGGGGGTATTTCGGTTCTCCAGTTCACGCCTCCGCCGTCTTTGGTCCAGAATCCCGCCAACGCCGCCGTCTTCTGAATTTCGATCATTGCCAATATGGGCAAATCTTGCATCTGCAGGCCTGTGCGTGTCGACAGACACCCCCAGGATTTCGCGGTTTTACGATCACGGAACCTGCCTGTCTGTTGCGTGATGTTCACACCATCAAAGGGTTCTTTTGGCTGCCCCAATCTTGCCGCAATTGACTCGCACCCTTTTGAAATTCGTTAGGAAATTGTGAAGGTGCCCCCGATGGCAATACAATCTGTTCCGTTCACCGCCGAGACATCATCCGGTATGCCGCTTCCTCTGGACAGTGAAACAGCAATGCTGCTGCGAACCGTCCTGTTGCCGCATTTCGAGCGCGCGACAAGCTGGGGTGATCTCTGCACGCGGCTGGCGTCCAAAGGCTACGAAATCACGTTCCGCAGTGGGCATCTTGTCCTTGCCGATGAGGCGGGCAAACCGATCTGCACTGGATCGATGATCGGCTCTCCGCTCGCTCGTCTGGCGCAGCGTTTGGGCCGTCCAAAACTTCGGACAGATTGCTCTGGCGCAAGCGCCACGTTTCAAGACTGATCAGACGGCTTGAAAGTCACGTGTCTTGGGATCGAAGCATTCCAGCCCACCTTCGCCGATATCGGTCCACAGACCATGCAGCGATAGCACGTTCTGCTCGACCGCTTCCCGAATAAACGGGAAAGTCATAAGGTTCTCCAACGACACGATCACAGCTTCTTTTTCCAGCGCGCGGACCTGACCTTCGGGCGCGTTCATCGCCTTCACCCGCTCATACCCAGGGCGCAGGATGTCCATCCAGCGGCCAACAAAGCTGGATTGTTCCTCAAGATGCGGCGCATTGCCGGAACACATGTCCATACAACCCTGCACACCGCCGCAATTTGAATGTCCCAGCACGATGAGATGCGCCACGTTTAGCGCCGTCACCGCATATTCGACGGCCGCGGACGTGCCGTGGTGATCGCCATCCGGTTCGTAGGGTGGCACCAAATTGGCGATGTTGCGGTGGATAAAGAACTCGCCCTGGTCCGCGCCGAAGATCGACGTGACGTGGACACGGCTGTCACAGCACGAAATAACCATCGCCCGGGGGCGTTGTCCTTCGGTCGCCAAACGCTTGTACCAAGCGCGGTTGTCCGAATATGTCGTGGCCTTCCAGCCTTGATACCGTTGGATAAGGTACGCTGGCAGTGGCTTCGCGGCGTCCATGAAATCCTCCGCCTCTTAGGTCATTGTTTCTAGCGGCATACGTCGAATTTATTCGGAATTCGAGAGAAAAACCGTCGCGGGCTTACCAATTGGAAAGATCACTCTGCGATAGAGGGCTTCGGGTTGGGGTGAGAAAGGATTCAAAATGATGCAGAAGATCTCGGTTTTGCATCCTCGTGATACGGCATACTTCGACGAAGCGACGCTGAGTGGCCTCAGCCGCGATCTTGGATCATCCGTCGCGGAAAACATCCTGTGTCGCGCGCTCGAGGATATCGCGGCAAGGTTCGCACAGATCCGCCAAGACTACAGTAACGGCGATCATCCGGCTTTGCGCAAATCGGTCCACGCAGTTATTCCCATCGCTGACCAAATCGGCCTTCTTGGATTGGCGCGGATCGGTGCTGATGTTGTCGACTGTGTCGATCAAACCGATCCGGTCGCCTTGGCCGCCACGCTTTGTCGCTTCTTGCGTTGGGGCGAAATGGCGATGTCTTTTGCAGACGAAGGCACCGACATCTACGTCTGATTCCGCTTGCAGCGCGTGTGCATCGGCGTACCTTCGCTTCATTGTACAAGGGGATATCCATGACCGTCGCTCTCGCGCCTGCGGGCACTAAGGCTTTGCCAATTCACGTTCTGGGAACGGAGGATGTCGCGCTCTGGGCGGGTCAGCAAAGTGACCGGGTCCGCACTTGGGTCGAAGCCAGCGGGTTCAAAGGTGGCATCGGTGCCACCTTGATAATTCCCGACGATGCGGGGCACCCCGAAGCGGCTTTGATCGGCTACGGCACGCCCGCGTCGCGCAAGCGTGATCGGTTTGCATTGGCGGCCGCTCTACCGAAACTCGCAGCGGGCGCATATCGCATCGAAAGCGGCATCGAAACCGATCTTCTCGAACAGGAAACGCTGGGCTGGCTCCTCGCCAGTTACAGTTTCACCCGTTACCGTGACAACACGGTCAACCACGCCAAGCTGGTGGCACCCGATGGTGTCGATGCGGAACGGGTCTCCATTCTGGCCGAGGCCGAATTTCTGACTCGCGACCTGATCAACACCCCGGCCTCTGACATGGGACCAGCAGAACTCGAATCTGCGGCGTGCGACCTGGCAAAGAAACACAATGCCAAGATCTCTGTCATCACTGGCGATGACCTGCTCAAAGACAATTTTCCGATGATTCACACTGTGGGCCGCGCTTCGGATCGCGCGCCACGGCTGAGTGACATGAGTTGGGGAAATCGCGGTCCGAAAATCACGTTGGTCGGCAAAGGCGTCTGTTTCGACACGGGTGGTCTCAATATCAAACCGGGCAGCTCTATGGGCTTGATGAAAAAGGACATGGGAGGCGCCGCCAACGTGCTGGGTCTTGCCCATATGATCATGGCATCAGGCCTTGAAGTGCGACTGCGCGTTCTAATCCCCGCAGTGGAAAACGCGATTAGCGGGAACAGTTTCCGCCCACAGGACATCCTGACCTCGCGCAAGGGTCTCACAGTCGAGATCAACAACACTGATGCTGAAGGTCGGCTGGTGCTGGCCGATGCACTGACGTTGGCCTCAGAAGGGGAACCGAACCTTATCGTTTCGATGGCCACACTCACGGGTGCGGCGCGTGTTGCGGTCGGCCCTGACATAGCGCCTTATTACACCGACGATGATATCGCGGCGACCTCGCTTGACCTGTCGGCGCGGCGTATGGCTGATCCGGTTTGGCGGATGCCGTTCCACGAACCCTATGAGACGATGATCGAACCGGGTATCGCAGACCTCGACAACGCACCAAAGGGTGGCTTTGCTGGATCGATCACGGCTGCTCTTTTCCTGCGCCGTTTCGTAAGCGAACAAGACCGATACATTCACTTCGATATCTATGGTTGGCAGCCCAACCCGGCTCCGGGGCGCCCGAAAGGCGGTGCACTTCAAGGCGCGCGCGCTCTTTTCGCCGCCTTGCCAGACATGATGGACTTATAATGGACAGGCGCACGCTCTGGTCCAACGGCGCCGTGGCACACACATCGCTTCAAGGTGAGGTCACGGCAGAGCGCGTTACGGATGGCGAGGTACGTCGTGTGACATACCCGCCTCTTGCGTCGTTGTGTAAATCTCCAATGGGCGATCGAGACCGTGAAATTCTTTGGGGTCAATCGTTCAACGTGCTCGAAACAGACAAGGGCTGGGCCTTTGGATATGCGCTGCGGGACGGATACGCTGGTTATATCGAGGCGCAGAAGCTTGCGCCGGTAGAAGCTCAGACGACGCACCGCATCACCGTCCGCCAAACGATGGCTTTGTCGGTGCCCGATCTCAAAGCAACAAAGGCAGAGCACGTGGCGCTGTCTCTGGGATCAGAGGTCTGCGTTACCGATACAGATGACAAATGGGCCACGGTCATGGGTGCGCCGCATACGCTTTACATTCCCGCCAGCCACCTGACCCCGCTCAACGATAAAGAGGCTGATCCTGTCGCGGTGGCCGAACGCTTACTCGGCACGCCCTATGTGTGGGGCGGCAACTCCGCCTTTGGCATCGACTGTTCCGGCCTCGTGCAGATCGCATGTCATGCTTGTGGCATTGCCTGTCCCGGCGACAGCGACCAGCAAATGGCACAGCTTGGCGAAACCCTCGATCCCGGTACGCGTCTACAACGGGGGGATCTGCTGTTCTGGAAAGGCCATGTCGGCTGGGTGTCTGATCCCGACACGCTACTGCACGCCAACGCCCATTCCATGTCCGTGGTCCATGAGCCCTTGCAAGCAGCGATTCAACGGATTGCAGCACAGGGCGATCCGGTCCTGCGCTACGCCCGCTTGACGCGGCTTTGATTTAGGCTCAAATCGCGATACTTAACGGAGCAATTCCATGACACCGCGTGCGCCTATGTTCACGCCCGTTCTTGTTGGCGGGTGCGTCATCATTCTCGTGTCCTTCGCGATCCGGGCCAGCTTTGGCGTGTTCCAGATTCCGATTGCCGAAGAATTCGGTTGGCTGCGTGCCGAGTTCTCGCTCGCACTGGCGATCCAGAACCTCGCATGGGGCATCGGGCAGCCACTTTTGGGCGCGCTTGCGGAAAAAATCGGGGATCGAAAGGCGATCATTCTAGGGGCGCTCATCTATGCCGCCGGTCTGGTGCTGTCATCCTTTGCAGTGACACCGACGGCGCACCAATTCTACGAAATCCTTGTCGGGTTTGGTGTTGCGGGCACCGGGTTTGGCGTGATCCTCGCCGTCGTCGGGCGGGCCAGCTCAGACGAGAACCGCGCCATGAGCCTCGCTATTGCCACCGCGGCAGGCAGTGCCGGTCAGATCTTCGGCGCGCCGATGGCGGAATGGATGCTGACGCTGATGAGCTGGCAGATGGTGTTCATCTGGTTCGCCGTAGCCATCCTTGCCGTGCTGCTGGTGTTGCCCTTCATGCGTTCGCCCACACTGCCAGCGCAGCGAGCCGAACTCGAAGAAAGCATGGGCACGATCCTGATCCGCGCTTTCCGCGACCCATCCTATTCGCTGATTTTTCTCGGCTTTTTCAGCTGTGGCTATCAGCTTGCTTTTATCACGGCACATTTCCCGGCTTTCGTGACCGAGCTTTGCGGCCCGATCCAGCCAGGCGGCGCGCTCTATTCCATCGGCATCACGTCGACTTCGGCGCTGGGCGCGGTGTCGATTTCCCTGATCGGATTGATGAATATCGTCGGGACACTTACCGCCGGATGGGCCGGCAGCCGCTGGTCCAAGAAGTACCTGCTCGCGGGTATTTACACGGGCCGGACCGTCATTGCTGCGCTCTTCATCATGTTCCCGATCACACCCACAACAGTGATCCTGTTCTCAGCCGCGATGGGGTCGCTCTGGCTTGCTACGGTGCCGCTGACCTCGGGCTTGATCGCGCATATCTACGGGTTGCGCTACATGGGTACGCTTTATGGGATCGTGTTCTTCAGCCATCAGTTGGGCAGCTTCATGGGTGTGTGGCTGGGTGGCCGGATGTACGACCTCCACGGCGACTACACGCTGGTGTGGTGGATCGGTATCGGAGTCGGCGCCTTCAGCGCGCTGGTACATCTGCCGATCCGCGAAAAACGCCAGTCAGCCCCACTCGCCGCCTGACACATCGTGGCCCGGATCTATCGGGTGCGCCAGCGGTCCAGAATGTAGCGGCTGACCATCAGATCCAGATGCGCCCCGCCACCATTCTTGAACAGCGTGATCTCCTGGCCTGACTGGCGTTTAAACCCAACCAGATCATAGTAATCCGCGACGATGTCGGCTTCGCGGATCACCCCGCGCGCAATTGGGTCTTTGATTTCACCAATATGCCCCACCGTCGTATCCAGTGAATCCACAAACAGTCGCGCCCGCGTCAGCGCTGCGTCATCCGCCTCGCGCATATCGGGTCGGTACGCGCCGATCAGGTCCACATGTGTCCCGGGTCGCAACCACTCGCCGCGCAGCAGCGGCTCGGTTGACATGGTGGCACAACTGACGATGTCTGCCTGTCCGACTGCGCCAGCCAAATCGTCCACCGCCGTCACATGTGCGAACTTGTCTGCAAGCTCTTGCGCCTTCGAGGCGGTCCGGTTCCAGACCTGAAACCGCGCCCCGGGGAACGCCGCCGAATACGCCTCGACCAGCGACTGCGCCACGGTGCCTGCGCCCACGATCAGAATGGCGTCACTGTCCGCCCGCGCCAACCGCCGCGCGGCAAGCAAACTGTCGCCAGCGGTCTTCCACTTGGTCACCAGATGGAAATCCACAATCGCGGCGAGGGTGCCATCGTCATCGGTGTATACCGACACACCACCATTGACCGCAGGTTTCCCCACACTGGCATTGCCTGGAAAGATCGTCGCGGATTTCACGGCAAGCCCCAGCCCGTCGATCCACGCGGCTCGGTTCAACAGCGTATCGTTCCCGCGATACAAGAAACTGTCTGCGATCTCGGCCTTGGGCAAATCATGCCCCGCTGCAATCGCATCGGTCAAACCGATCCAGTCCAACCGCGCCTCGCCCTCGGCAAAGGGAATGATCTCGGGTGTCGTCATCGCTGCCTCTCCCATCACGCCTAGCGCGGCACATCCTGTGCTGCCGCCCGCATCTCGCGCTCTAACGCATCCAGAAACCGGGATCGATCCGCCTTGGAAAACGGCTTGCCACCACCCTGCCGAAAAGGATCAGCGGCGCGCAGATCCGTCATCAGGTCGCGCGTCGCAAGCACCTGACCAATATTGCGCGCATCAAGCCTTTCGCCATTGTGCTTGAGCACCCGCGCGCCATTCTCGACACAGCGCGCCGCCAGCGGAATATCCCCGGTGATCACCACATCGCCCGGTCCGGCGCGATCCGCGATCCACATATCGGCGACGTCTGGTCCATCAGGCACGACAACCACTTCGACAAACGGATTGTCGGACATCCGCAACCCGCCATTCGATACCAGATACATCTGCGCTTTGTGCCGTGTCGCGACACGTTCGGCCTCACCCTTTACCGGGCAGGCATCCGCATCGACGAAAAGCCGGGTCACAGCCCCAGCGCGTCTGCATGAAACGCGATGTGGTCTGGGATGAAGGTCGACACAAAGAAATACGAATGATCGTAGCCCTTTTGCATCCGGAACACCCCGTCCTGTCGCCGCGCCGCCATCGCATGGCTCAGCGCCTCGGGCTTCAGCAACTCGAGAAACTGATCCGACGCGCCTTGGTCCACCAGCACCGGCCCGTCAAAACCGACTTCCAGCATCTGCACCGTCGCATCATGCTTGTCCCATGTGCTTTCGTCCGCGCCCAGATAGGCGCCCAGCTGTTTGCGACCCCAGTCGCTCTGGCTTGGGTTCGCAATTGGCGCAAAGGCCGAAACAGAGGCAAATCGCCCTGGATGCGCCATCGCCAGCGTCAACGCGCCGTGCCCGCCCATCGAATGTCCGGTGATCGCTTGCCGATCCAGATCGATGGCGAACTCTGCGCCCAACAAAGCGGGCAGCTCCTCAGCCACGTAATCCCACATCTTGAAATGTGGCGCCCAAGGGTCCTGCGTCGCGTTCACATAAAACCCGGCCCCTTTGCCCAGATCATAGGCGTCGTCATCCGCCACGGAGTCCCCGCGCGGGGATGTGTCAGGGAACACCACTGCCATCCCAGCCTCAGCGGCAAAGCCCTGCGCTGCCGCTTTGGTCATCGCGTTCTCATGCGTACAGGTCAGGCCTGACAGATACCAAAGCACCGGAACCGGGCCGTCTTTGGCCGCTGGCGGTAGGTAAAGGCCGAAGGTCATGTCACAACCGCAGGCGTCTGAAGCATGGGAATAGACGCCCTGCACCCCTCCGAAACAGGCATTCTCCGATACGGTTTGCATGGCGCTCCCTTTCCTAGATCAAAACTTGTGAGATCACGAACGACACTGTGACGATGCTCAGCGCGGTCGAAATCAAGATGGCAGCCGACACCCGCTGCGGGGCGACTTTGTAATGTTGCGCAAGGATGAACACGTTGCCCGCGACTGGCAAGGACGCTGCGGCAACCACCACCCCTGCTTTGTACGGGTCAGCCGGGAACAGGAAATACACCCCAAGTGCCACCGCTGCTGGATGGATCACCAGTTTGCAAAAGCTCAACCAGCCCGCAATGTTCAACCGCTCGGCGGATTTGCTCGCCAAGGACGCACCAATCGCGAACAGGGCGCCGGGTGTGGCCGCCGCCCCGAGAATGGATAGGAACTGATTGACCGGTTCCGGGATTGGTACGCCTGTGGACGACACCATGAAGCCCGCCACAATCGCCACGATCATCGGGTTCTTTAACAGTCCGATACCAACGGTTCTGAAGATGCCCAAAGACATCCGACCTTCACGGGAACCGACAACAAGGATCACGATCAGCGAGGAAAACACGACAAGGTCGATCGTCAGCACAAGGATGATCGGCCCAACCGCGTCTTGCCCCATCAAAAGCGCCAGCATCGGCACGCCCAGAAAACCAGTGTTCCCGATCGCGGCCACCTGGCCTTCGAAGGCGGCGGTTTCGGTGTTCATGCCGCGCAAGAACCCGACCGCCATGCCAACGCCGTAGACGAAAGCTGTGCCCCACAGATAACCCGCTGCGATCCGCCAATCGAATATCTCGGCGATCGACAGGTTTGCAGAAAACCGAAACAACATGGCCGACAGGGCAAAGTAGAATACGAACTTGGTCAGATAGGCAGTCGCTTCCTCGGTAAAGAACCCGGTCTTGCCTGCGCCGTAACCTACGGCGATCAGGGCAAAAAACGGCAGGGTCTGAAGGAAGATGGCCAACATGTCTGTTGTGTTACCATGCAGGCGGGCGGGGTCAATCTCGACGAGGTTCTGGAAGCCAGCTATATTTAGGATAGGCGTGTATTTCTGTTCAGGACGGTTCGATGACACTGCAAGAACAATCCATTGCCGACGACAAGATGCGCGCGGAAATCGCAAAGCTGGTCGCTGAAACCTCTGAAATCAACCAGAACATGAAGTATCGCTTCTGGGTCTTGATGGCCGCTTACGTCAGTGCGATGGGTATTCTCTTAAAGTTTTTCTGACCGCAAAGCATCCCAAACCCCATAGAAGAATCGCGATCTGCATGCTACATCTCGTGGCATGAATTCCCACGCACCCAACATACGCGCCTCAATTCAGCCACTTGAGGAAAGCGCGATCAACCGCATTGCCGCAGGCGAAGTGGTCGAACGTCCGGCCTCCGCCGTCAAGGAGTTGGTCGAGAACGCGGTCGATGCGGGGGCCACGCGCATCGAAGTTGCTATCGCTGATGGTGGCAAAACCCTGATCCGTGTCGCCGATGATGGCTGCGGCATCCCACCCGAGGAACTGCCGCTGGCGATTGCGCGCCATGCCACGTCCAAAATCGATGGGTCCGACCTGCTCAACATCCACAGCTTCGGGTTTCGCGGTGAAGCGCTGGCCTCGCTGGGGGCCGTCGGTCGCCTGACCCTGACCAGCCGGGCTGAGGGTCATGATGCCGCCGAACTGTCGGTGACAGGGGGCAAAACCGACCCGATCAAACCCGCCGCCCTGTCGCGCGGTACTGTCGTCACCCTGCGCAACCTGTTCTTTGCCACACCGGCACGTCTGAAATTCCTCCGCTCTGATCGGGCCGAGATGCAGGCGATCTCGGATGTGCTCAAACGTCTTGCGATGGCCGAACCATCGGTCAGCTTCACGCTGCGTGATGTGTCGGGCGGGGGAGAGGGCCGGGTCACCTTCGGTGCCGATGCGGTGAGCGGGGATCTGTTCGACGCTCTGCGTGGGCGGTTGGGTCAGGTCATGGGCCGCGAGTTTATCGAAAACGCAGTGTCGATAAATGCGGACCGCGAAGACATCCGCCTCACCGGGCTGGCAGGCTTGCCGACCTATTCACGGGGTGCCGCCGTGGCGCAGTTCCTCTTCGTTAACGGTCGCCCGGTGCGCGATAAGCTGCTGATTGGTGCATTGCGCGGGGCCTATGCCGATTTCCTTAGCCGTGACCGACACCCGGCCGTGGCGCTGTTCATTGATTGCGACCCGCACAAGGTGGATGTGAACGTGCACCCTGCGAAATCCGAGGTGCGGTTCCGCGAACCCGGTCTGGTGCGCGGTCTGATCGTGTCGGCCTTGCGCCACGCTTTGGCCGAAGCAGGGCATCGGGCGTCGACCACCGTGGCGGGCGCAACGCTGGGCGCGATGCGCCCCGAGGCTCCACAGAGCCAACCACGCATCTACCAAATGGACCGACCAAGTTTCGCTGCGAAACAGACCGCCTATCAGGCACAGGCACCCGGCTTTGCCGACATGCAGTCCACCTATTCCGGGCGCGTGGTCGAGGCCGAGGACCGCCCGCACGCGCCTGACGAGACCCCACGCGAAAACCTACCTCTTGGCGCAGCACGGGGGCAGGTGCATGAGAATTACATCATCGCCCAGACCGAGGATGGCATCGTCATCGTCGATCAACACGCGGCGCATGAGCGTCTGGTCTATGAAAAGCTCAAGACCCAGATGGCGCAGAACGGCGTATCTGCGCAGGCGCTCTTGATCCCGGATGTGGTTGAAATGAGCGAGGGCGACAGTGCCCGGCTTTTGGACATCGCAGGTGACCTGACACGCATGGGCTTGACCATCGAACCCTTTGGCAATGGTGCTGTGGTGGTCCGCGAAACTCCGGCCATTCTAGGAGAGGTCAACGCCGACGCTCTGCTGCGTGACATTCTGGACGAGTTGGACGATCAGGGAGAAGCCCGTGCCGTGCAAGATCGGATCGAGGCGATCCTGTCCCGCGTGGCCTGTCACGGATCCATCCGGTCGGGTCGTCAGATGCGGGCGGAAGAAATGAACGCTCTGCTGCGCGAGATGGAAGCGACCCCCTATTCCGGCCAGTGCAACCACGGCCGGCCCACCTATGTCGAACTGAAACTCAGTGACATCGAAAGACTGTTTGGCCGAACATGATCCAGATCGGTGATCTTATCCTCGACCTGAGCGATCCAGTCGTCTTGCTGGCTTTGGCGTTGGGCGGTTTGGTTTTGCTCTTGCTGATAATGTCGCTTCTGTCGGCCCGTCGTGCAGCGAAACTTTCCGAACCATTGGTCTATCAACTCGCGCAGGTGGGCCAGCGCGTGCAAAGCCTGAGCGACGGGCAGGAACGTCTGTCCGGTGGTTTGACGCATGTGTCCGAGGCGCAGGCGCAAAGTCAGACCGCAATGCTGCAACTGATGGAGCGGCGGTTGGCGCAGGTGCAAGAGCAGATGAACGAGAACCTGCACGGCTCGGCCCGGCGCACGGCGCAAAGCCTTGGGGATTTGCAGCAACGTCTGCAAAGCATCGACAAAGCGCAGGAGAATATCACCAAGCTATCGGGTGATGTGCTGTCGCTTCAGGACATCCTTTCGAACAAGCAGACGCGTGGGGCGTTCGGGGAAATCCAGTTGACCGATATTGTCGGCAAAGCGTTGCCCAAGGACAGTTATGATCTACAGGCGACGCTGTCGAACGGCAAACGGGCGGACTGCCTGATCCATCTGCCGAACCCGCCGGGGCCGATTGCAATCGACAGCAAATTTCCGTTGGAAGCCTATGAACAACTGCGCCGCGCCGAGACACAGGAGCAGCTAAATCGCGCGGCGCAGCAATTGCGGCTTTCGCTGCGAAAGCACATCAAGGACATTTCCGAGAAATACATCATCGAAGGCGAAACCGCCGATGGCGCGCTGATGTTCCTTCCGTCCGAGGCGGTCTACGCCGAGCTGCACGCGAACTTTCCCGAAGTGGTGCGCGAAGGGTTCAACGCGCGGGTTTGGATTGTGTCACCGACGACCTGCATGGCGACGCTGAACACAATGCGGGCGATCCTCAAGGATGCGCGGATGCAGGAACAGGCGGGGGCTATTCGCAAGGAATTAAGCCTGCTTTATGCGGATGTGGACAGGTTGGGGAACCGTGTGGAAAACCTTGATCGGCATTTCGGGCAGGCGGCCAAGGACATCGCGGACATCAAGATCAGCGCGGACAAAGCCGGGCGTCGTGCGCGGCGGTTGGATAATTTCGATTTTGAGGAACTGGCGAAAGACGACCCGACATCGGTGGTTCGGTTGGCAAAGCCTCCGGGCGAATAGGTCAAAACGTCCGCCTGAGGCTTTGCCGATTTTCGCCTTAAACCATCCCAGTACGGGTTTCCTCCAAAGGTGAAACCGGCTCAAATTGTTTCGCGCGCGAAACATTGGGGCCGATCCGGACCCTTTAACCCTTTTTTAACACTCGCGGGGCAGGCGATGTGTGGGCGCATCGGGGTCTCCGGTGACGGAAACGGTCCGGTGCCCAGCGAATGGTGTCAGAGATGGACCTTGCCAAACCGCCGTTTGGTTGGGATGATTTCTCATGAATTCGACAGAACTAGACCAATTTGACAAGGCTATCCTGCGCATCCTGCAACGGGATGCCAGTCTGAGTGTCGAGACCATTGCGGATCAAGTGGCCTTGTCGCGCAACGCCTGTTGGCGGCGGATCAAGGCAATGGAGTTGGCCGGGATTATTACGGGTCGGGTGGCCTTGACCGATCCCGCCAAACTGGGTTGTCCCTTGGAAGTGATGGTGATGATCCGCGCCGGACGGCATGACGCCGAGTGGCTGGACGGCTTTCACAAGGCGGTGCGTACCATGCCCGAGGTGGTGGGCGCGTATCGTATGACTGGCGATCTGGATTACCTGCTTCGGGTGCGGGTCGCTGATGTTCCAGCTTATGACGCGTTTTACAAACGCGTGATCGCGCGCATTCCTCTATCGGATATTTCGGCCAGTTTCGTTATGGAAGAGATCAAGGAAACCACCGCGCTTCCTATTTGAACCGTCGTCGACAGGGGCATGTAACCATGAGCCAAGACATTCACACCACCGCTGAAGCGGTTGAAAGCGATGCGCTGCCCCGCAAGGTCGAAAGTCATGCCAAAGGTGATGGTAAAACTGGACAGAAACGCCTGCCGGACGCTCTGACCCGCAAGCCAGTTAAGCAGAAAAGCGCGGCTGAATGGGCTTATGAACGTCTGATCCTCTACATCCAGAACTTCGAAGAACAGCTCGATAATGAGCACGAAGTCGCGATGGGTTTTGCCGGCAACGAGACCGGCGTCTTGCGGATTGAAGGCTTGGGTTATTTCGACCCGGATATCGTGACCTTCTATGGCACCGATTCCGAAGGGGGGCGAATGCAGTTGATCCAGCATGTCTCACAGCTCAACGTCGCGCTGCGGGCAATGCCGATTCTGCGAGACGATGTCGAACCGCGCCGCATTGGGTTTCAGCTTGCGGCAGAATTGGAACAGGATGTGTAAGGCGCGACACACTGCGCGATTGGCATGGGTGACACGGTCAGGCAAATCGGGTAGCGACTCGAAAACATTTGTAAGGGATGTCTCAAATGGCTGAACACAAGCACGGTACGATGGACACAACCACTCAGGAAAAGACCTTTGACGGCTTCGTCCGCTGGTCGATGCGCGTTGCAATCTTCTCGATTGGCGTCCTGATCTTCCTGGCGATCTTCAACTCCTGATCTTTGCTCAAGGGCTGACATGATGCTGATCTCTCGCGGCGTTGCCGGACTGGCTATGTTGGCTTTGGTGGGTTGTGGCGCGGATTTGCGCCCGGATGCCTCGCCTGAGGTGATCAGTAGTGCGTCCTATCGCCATTCTGGCCCAAGTGCGCTGACGCTATATACGATGATCAACAACCGATCTGGGGCTGGAGCGCATACCAGCCTGATGATCAACGGGTCTCAGCGGGTGATCTTTGATCCAGCGGGAACTGTGCGGTTGAGCGCCGTACCCGAGCGGGGCGACGTGCTTTACGGCATCACCCCCGGTGTTGCCGATTTCTATGCTCGTGCTCATGCCCGCGAAACCTATCATGTGGTGATCCAGACCATCGAAGTGCCGCCAGATGTGGCGGAACGTGCGTTGCGTCTTGCGGTGACCAATGGGCCTGTCGCATCGGCACAATGTGCCTTGAGCACGGCCGCGATCCTGCGGCAGCTTCCCGGGTTCCAATCGGTAGGGTCAACGTGGTTTCCAAATCGCCTGATGGACGACTTTGCGGAGTTGCCCGGCGTGCAGACCACCAAGATCTTTGAAAACGACAGCGACGATAAAGCCGTTGCCATTGCCCAGTTTGAACAGACGATTGTGGGTCAGTGATCCGCTGCGTCAAAGCACCAGGCTGAATGACACCAGAACCGCCGCGCCGACGCCCATCGCCGCAAAGACGTTTTTCGTCAGATACCCGACCGCAAACGTTGCAGCCGCAGCGGCAAGACGCGTGGGATCAGGTTCTCCGCCTGTTGCGGTGGGCCAGATGACCAGCGGCGCGACCAAAGCAGGGATCACTGCAACCGCCGTGTAGCGCAGGTGCCGCAGCACCCATTCCGGCATCGCGCGGTCGCCGACCAACCCCAGAAACGCAAAACGCAGGCCAAAGCTACCCAGTCCAAGCGCAATGATGATCAGCCAAAGTTCAGTTGTGTCGGTCATGGTTTGATCCCCAGACGTACCTCTGCCTGAGCGCCTGCCATCATGCCCCCCAGGCCGGCCACCAGAAGGCCCATGTTGTAGGGCAGCCATGCAAACGCCAGAGCGAGGACGACCGAGGCTAACGCGGCGATCCGGTGCGCCGGTGTGCGCAGCATTGGGCCAATCATCGCAAGGAACGCGATGGGCAGCGCGAAATCGAGCCCAAGGCTGGGTGGAATGCTTTCGCCCAGAACCGCGCCTAGGAAAGTAAAGACATACCACGGCGGGCAGATTGGGGTCATCACACCGAGGAAGTAAGCGAATTTCTCGGTCGTGGTCTGGTCCGGGTTTTTCTCATAGTCGAGAATTGACTGGGCATAGGTCTGGTCGACCAGAAAATACGCCGCGATCCCGCGTTTCCAGAGGGGTAACGGCCCCAGATGTGGCGTGATTGATGCGGAATACATCGCCATGCGCAAGTTGACGGCCAATGCTGACGCAATCACCACCAGTGTTGGCGCGTTTTCATTGATCAGTTGCAGCGCGGTAAACTGTGCAGCCCCTGCGATGACCACGATAGAAAACCCCATGGTTTCATGTACGGCCAACCCGGCTTCGGTTGCCAGCACGCCAAAAAGCATGGCAAAAGGCCCAACGACGGCCAGAAAGGGCAGCCCGTCACGGACGCCCCGCCAGTAGCTTGACATTGCGGTTCCTGCCGCCATCACTGTGCCTCGTCTGCTGTGTTCGGATCGGACGTAGCGTTGGACGAGGGGAGATGCAATCTATGCCGGATGACGTGCTTCGGGACTACCTCATCGCGCCCGATCCAGGAGCCGCGCGGTTGACGCGCCGCGTGGTGGGCACTGATCACACCGGAGCCGAGACCGAGATCAGCGTGGTCGAGGAGCGGCCCCTGACGATCTTCCTGAATGCGCAGGAAATTGTCACAGCGATGACGATTGGCGATTATCCCGAATATCTCGGAGTAGGGTTCCTGCGCAATCAGGGCATGCTGCGCGACGATGATGTGGTAACTCGCGTCGAATATGACGACGATCTTGAGGTGGTCGTGGTGCGTACCGAACGCCAGACCAGCTACGAAGAGAAGGTCAAGAAAAAGACCCGTACCAGCGGCTGTGCCGTGGGCACGGTGTTCGGTGACATGATGGAGGGGCTCGATAAGGTGGTGCTGCCGCAGGTCGAACTGCGGACCTCTTGGCTTTATGCGCTTGCGCACAAGATCAACACGACGCCATCGCTCTATCTTGAGGCAGGGGCCATTCACGGCACGGTGCTTTGCCATCAAGATCGCCCGCTTGTCTATATGGAAGACGTGGGCCGTCACAATGCGGTGGACAAGATCGCGGGATGGATGTTCCAGGAAGGCGTTGGGCCCGAGGACAAGATCCTCTACACCACCGGGCGGTTGACCTCGGAGATGGTGATCAAGACGGCGCTGATGGGTATCCCGGTTCTGGCCTCGCGGTCAGGGTTCACCGCTTGGGGCGTTGAGATCGCGCGGCAGGTCGGTCTGACCTGTATTGGGCGGATGCGTGGCAAGCGGTTTGTCTGCCTGTCGGGTGAGGAACGATTGGTGCGCGATATGGACCCGGACTCTGTGCCCGAGGAAAGCCGGAAAAGCCGCAGAAAGAGCGCGGAATGAGTGTACCTTTGGGAGTGATCCTTGCTGGAGGTCTGGCCACCCGTATGGGCGGCGAAGACAAGGCGCTGTTGTCCGTGGGGGGGCAGACCTTGTTGCATCGGGTGATCCATCGTTTGCAGCCACAGGTGGCGGGGATCGCGGTTAATGCCAATGGCGACGCAGCGCGGTTTGATGGGTTCGGCCTGCCGGTGCTGCCCGATAGCATCAACGGGTTTCCCGGCCCATTGGCAGGGGTTCTTGCGGGGCTTGATTGGGCCGCCGAACAGGGCGCAGAGTCTATCGTGACAGTGGCTGCCGATACGCCGTTCTTTCCCGCGAATTTGGTTGAAGTGTTGCAGAACACTGCGCAAGGCCTGACACATCCCTTGGTGCTTGCTGCAACACCGCGCGGTGAGGAAAAGACAAAGTCCATGAGCCGCTCTGGTTTGATCCGTCACCCGACCTTTGGCCTTTGGCCCGTCGCGCTGCGCGACGATCTGAGGGTGGCGCTTGAGGGCGGGATCAAAAAGGTGGTGATCTGGACCGAGAAACATGATGGGCGCGAGGCGGTGTTTCCGACGGATCAGGGTGATCCGTTTTTTAACGTGAACACGCCCGAAGACCTAGAGGCAGCTGAGGCGATGGTATGAGAATCTATGGTGTCACCGGGTGGAAGAACGCGGGCAAAACCGGGTTGATGGAGCGTTTGGTGACTGAGATCACCGGACGCGGGATCACCGTATCGACTGTCAAACACGCGCATCACACGTTTGATGTGGACCATCCCGGCAAGGACAGCCACCGCCACCGTGTTGCCGGCGCGACCGAGGTTCTTCTCGCTTCGCGCAACCGCTTTGCGCTGATGCACGAGTTGCGCGATGAAGAGGAGCCGACGCTGGAGGACTTGCTTGCCAAGCTGTTGCCAGTCGATCTCGTACTGGTCGAAGGCTATAAGCGCGACCGTCATCCCAAAGTGGAGGCGTTCCGGGCTGAGACAGGCAACGACCTAATCGCGCCGGGCGACCCGACGATACGTGCCGTGGCAAGTGACACGCCGATGGAGTTGGACCGTCCGGTGTTTGACCTGAACGACACCGCGGCGATCGCGAATTTCATCCTGTCAGAGGTTGGGCTTTGACGGAATTTGACACGATTGCGATTGTTGATTGGTCGGCGGGCAAACGTGCGCCTGTGCGTCCTTCGAAAGATGCGATCTGGATTGGTGTTGTGCGCAACGGCGCAGAGCAGGAACCTGTCTATTGTCGGTCTCGGATCGAAGCGGAGGCGTGGCTTTCCGGGTTTATCGAAGCAGAGGCGCAGGCGGGGCGCCGCGTGCTTATCGGGTTCGATTTCCCGTTCGGCTATCCGCGCGGTTTCGTGCGCCATGTGACCGGATCAGATGACCCGCTGCAGTTCTGGGATTGGTTGGCGACGCGGATCAGAGACAGTGAACCGGGCGAAAACAACCGGTTTGATGTTGCCTCCGAGATCAACCGCCTGTTCGATGGCGCGGGGCCGTTCTGGGGCAAGCCGATCGAAGATGGCTGGTCGGATGTGCCTTATCGTAAAGCTGGGATAATTTACGACATCTGCGCCGAGCGCCGCGCGTGCGATCTGGCTGCAAAGGCATCGTCTTCCTGTTTTCAACTTTTCTTTAACCCGACTGTGGGAAGTCAGGCGTTGATGGGGCTGCCGATGCTTGCGCGCTTGCGGCGACGTGGCGATGTCTCGGTCTGGCCGTTTCAGGATTGGTCTACGGCGCAGACTGTTTTTGCCGAAATCTGGCCGGGTTTGATTGAACCGGTTGTGAAGGAGGTGCAGGGCGACGAGATCAGGGATGCAGCGCAGGTGCGGCTTTTGGCGCGGGCCTTGGCGGGTTTGCTGCCAGAGCGGTTGAACGCGCTGCTGCAAGATGTCGGTCCCGAGGCACAGGACGAAGCTTGGATTCTTGGGGCGGGCCACAGTGATGAACTGATCGCGGCGGCGCGGGGCCAGCTTGTGCTGGAGCCACCACCCTTGCGCAACGATTGTTTCGCGCTGCCCGCCGGAGTGGATTGGACACCAGTGGATGACGCGTTGGCGTTGCTACGCGACCGGATGACGGTTGTGGTTGGTGTCGAAACCGTGCCGCTGATGCAGGCGGCGGGGCGGGTGCTGGCGGGTGATCTGGTGGCAAAACGATCGAACCCGCCGCATCCGAATACGGCGGTGGATGGGTATGGCTTTGCTGGTGCAGGGATTGGTGAGGGGCCGCAAGTGTTGCCGCTTGTCGAGGGTCGCGCGGCGGCCGGAGCGCCCTTTGCAGGTTCTGTTCCCGCAGGGCAGGCGATCCGAGTTTTGACCGGCGCGGATTTGCCCGGCGGGGTGGATACGGTGGTTCTGGACGAGGATGTTCGTGTGGGTGATGGTCAGGTCGCCTTTCACGGCCCGCTAAAACGGGGTGCCAATACCCGCAAGGCGGGCGAGGATGTGACGCAAGGCGATACAGCACTTGAGGCGGGTCGCGTGTTGACACCCGCCGATTTGGCGCTGGCGGCTGCCGTGGGACACGGCGCCGTACCGGTGCGCAAGCGGTTGCGGGTCGCAGTCTTGTCAACAGGGGACGAGATTGTTGAGCCGGGGTCGAAGGCATCCGAAGGCCAGATTTTCGATGCCAATCGTCCGATGCTGCTTAGTCTGTGCGCAGGGTTTGGATTCGACGTGATGGACATGGGGTGCGCTACAGATGATCGCGGAGCGGTGCGCGCGGCACTGGATGCGGCAGCTGTGGGTGCGGATGTGATTCTGACCTCGGGGGGCGCGTCCGCAGGCGACGAAGATCATATCTCGGCATTGTTGCGCGAATCCGGCGCCATACAGGAATGGCGTATTGCGTTGAAACCCGGTCGGCCTTTGGCGCTTGGCGTATGGGACGGTGTGCCGGTGTTCGGGTTGCCGGGAAACCCCGTGGCAGCGTTGGTCTGTACGTTGATCTTTGCGCGCCCCGCCATGGGAGCGTTGTCCGGCGCTGGGTGGTTTGCACCACAGGGGTTCACAGTGCCTGCGGCATTTGAGAAGCGCAAGAAACCGGGGCGCAGGGAGTTCTTGCGCGCACGCATTCGTCAAGGCGGTGCCGAGGTGTTCAAATCCGAGGGGTCAGGCCGGATCAGCGGGTTAAGCTGGGCCGAAGGATTGGTGGAGTTGCCGGATGGGGCGGTGCACGTGCGACCAGGTGATCCGGTGCGATACATCCCGTTCTCATCGTTCCAGTAGCGAGTGCGGCCCGATTTTTCGTACGAAAAATCGGTGCCCCGCGAACACATGTCAGGAAAAACTTAAAAACTTGTGACCAGCGGCCGGATTAATCGAAGGTGCCCGTCACACGCCCCAAAAGCATGAAGGCACGAGCGGTGCGGGTGCCGGCCAGATCGGATATCTCGGAATCGCTTGCTGTGCTTTCAAACCGGGCAAATCCTTTGTCGAACAGGCGCAGGAAATGGTGTGCAGCATCGCGGAAGATCGGATCCTGTTTCATCCGGCCCGCAGCGAGCGCCAGCGACGAGCGATCTCGCACGCCCCCTAGTGTTCCCCGCCTGACATAGGATTCCCAACGCTGCTGCGTCGTGGCATGATTGGCGGATGAGACGCTCCGACA
>CANNCS010000048.1 GCA_947503115.1 uncultured Marivita sp. | reverse complement strand
CGCCTTAGACATCTGAACGAAATCAGACCAATACCTCAAACAGACGCCCCGAAATCAGCGACTTTTTCAACGGAATCGGCTCGGCCGCGCGATACGCTGCTGCGGGTGATCATTCCCTCGGCTCGGATCGGGCTGATCATTGGGTTTGTCTTTGCCTTTATTCTGACCTTCGGCGACTTTGTCAGTCCGTTTTATCTTGGCGGATCGAATCCACCGACGCTGTCGATTCTTATCGTCGACACGACCAAGTCTGGCCAGCAATGGCCCCGTGCCGCGGTGGTGGCCGTAATGATGATCGTGACCTTGTTCATTGCGGCCTCAGTCGCGGTTGCTGCGGCATACCGCCGAAAGGGTTAAAAGATGCGTCGGAGCAATGCACTTACATGGATCTATCTGACCGCGCTCTTTGGGTTCGTGTTTGCACCTATCGTCACGAGCATGGTGTTCTCTTTCAACTCTGACAGGTTTCCAACGGTGCCGCTGGGGCACTTCACGTTGCATTGGTATGAAACTGCCTTTGCCCGCCCCGAGGTCTGGACCGCGTTTCGAAACTCTTTGATCGCGGCCGCCACGGCAGGTGCGTTGTCTACAGCGTTGGGCTTTGCCACTGCATACACTGATTTTCGGTACGGGTTTCGGTTCAAGAATGCCTATCTCGCGCTTGCACTGCTGCCACCAACGATCCCCTTGGTCATTATGGGACTGGCTATGTTGGCGTGGTTGGCGCGCCTCGGTTTGTCCGGCACTTTGCCGGGCATCGTGATCGCGCACACGGTCATGGGCGCGCCCTTTGCCATGGCGATCTGTCGACTGCGGTTGCAGCAAATGGACCCTTCGCTCGAGGCTGCAGCCTGGAACCTCGGCGCCTCACCGTGGCGCGCCATGCGAAATGTCGTGGTGCCATTCAGCGCGCCTGCGATCATTTCGGCGTATTGCCTGACCGCCGCAGTCAGCTTCGATGAATTCATCGTTGCGTGGTTTGTATCAGGTTTGAACAAAACCGTTCCAGTGATGATTCTCGAAATCCTTCAAGGCAATGTCGATCCGCAAATCAATGCCATCGGCACGGTTGTCTTTCTGACTTCGATGACACTGGTTATCGCCGCACAGCTGCTTATCCTTAGAAAGTCCGCTAAATGACTCACCCCGAACCGCTTGTCCAATTCTCTGGTGTTAGAAAAACATTCGGCCCGTTCGAAGCCGTTAAGAGTCTAGACCTTGATATCGGACTTGGTGAATTTGTAGCGATCATGGGTCCGTCGGGCTGTGGTAAGACAACCACCTTGCGCATGCTTGCAGGATTGGAAACGCCGACCGAAGGAACAATTCGGATTGCCGGTCAGGAAATGAACGATGTCCCTGTTCACGACCGCGACACACCCTTGGTCTGGCAGTCGCTCGCGCTCTTTCCTTTTCTTAACGTCAAAGAAAACGTGGAATTCGGCCTCAAGATGCGTGGTGTCGACGCTTCAGAAGCACATAGCCGCGCGATGCTTTGGTTGGATCGCATGGGCTTAAAGGGCTTTGAAAAGCGCCGGATTGATGAATTGTCCGGTGGTCAACGGCAACGTGTTGCGTTGGCGCGTTCATTGGTGACGGAACCGCAGATGTTGCTACTGGATGAACCACTTTCAGCGCTGGATGCTCATCTCGTGATCCGGATGCAGGGCGTGTTGACCAAGCTTCAAAAGGAACTGGGGATCACCTTTGTCTATGTTACGCATTCCCAATCCGAAGCGTTTGCGATGGCGGACCGAGTTGTGATTATGGGGCAGGGCGAGATCGCACAGATCGGAACCCCTCAGGAAATATTCCGCGCGCCCAGAAATCGGTTCGTGGCCGAATTCGTTGGACGCAACAACATCCTGAAAGGCACTGTTCCGGGGCAGGAAATCGTCGTGGCAGCCGACCGTATGAAGGTCCATGATAGCGCCCCAGACGATCATGCAATCGCGGCAGATTTCGTTTCGGAAGAGTTCGCCGGCACCGGCATAATTTGCTATTTCGAAGGACCAGAGGGCGAAGAGCTGAAGGCGCAAGTGCGCGAGGATCAACTCGCGACGCTCGCACCTGAACCCGGTCAACGGTTCTGGCTCACCTGGGCACCGGAGGCAGCGCACGCATTGACGGGCTGACCTTTCAGCAAGCCTCTTTTGTCACTGGAATGGTCTGGGGTCCCAAGTAAGAAGTATCTGAACAAGATACCTGTCAGTTGAATTAGTAGCTTTGGCGCTTCCGGTTTTTGTGATGACGTTCCTGGATATCTGAAGGGTTCATAAACTGGACATTCCGAGTGTTTTCCCTCATCCGTGAGTCACCATACCTTCCGGCAAAGGACACCTTTGGAAATGGCTGATGGCACTTTCGCAGCTCTGCTTTTTATCATCGGCATGACCGACATGAGCATGAACCATTGCGGCACTGACCAAGGCTGTCTTGGGACAAGCCAGACAGCCCCGCGGTTTTCCATTTCTGGCGGGCAAGTGCTGAACCGGCGCGCCGATCCTGCGGCCGAGGTATATCTGCGTTATGATCTTGGCAGGCAAATCGGGCCGTTTGGGACTGCTATAGGCCTTTCAGTGGGCGAGGCCGGAGAGGCCTGGGTCGGAGCCGGGGCCACCTACACCATTCCCTTTGGTCGCAGCGGCGCCTATGCCGAACTGCATGCCATGCCGGGGCTGTATTTTGACAATGGTGGGTTTGATCTGGGTGGCGCTGTGGCGTTTCGGTCAGGTTTTGAGCTTGGCTATGAAACGTCCCGGGGTTGGCGTATGGCGCTGAGCTATGATCACCGCTCAAATGCCGGGATTTACGAAGAAAACCCCGGCGTTGAAACGGTTCAAGTCAAGCTTTCGATTCCACTTAACTGATTGCGCCAGCTTATCGCAGGCGCAATTCGGATGTCGCGTCGAACAAATACATGTGGTCATTATCCACCAGAAGATCGACTCGATCCCCGATTGCGGACCGATGGTCGCCACGTTCTTCAACAATGATCTTTTCACCATCCGGTCCGATCAAGTGGACATAAGACACGCCACCAAGGCTCTCGGTCAGATCGACCCGATGCGACGCACCGGGTTTGAGCATCAGATGTTCCGGCCGTAAACCAATCAGCACCTGTTGACCGTCTTGCGCAGACCCGGTTTTGGGAACCGCTTGGGCCAGACCGTTTGACACCACTTCGGCCCCCTTGACGGTGCCGCGAATGAAATTCATCGATGGTGATCCGATGAACCCGGCAACGAAACGGTTGTCGGGATCACGGTACAGGTCCATCGGTGCGCCGACTTGTTCGATACAGCCCGCGCGGAGCACGACAATCTTATCGGCCAGCGTCATCGCTTCGACCTGGTCGTGGGTCACATAGATCATCGTCGCGCCGATTTCCTTATGAAGACGCGCGATTTCAACTCGCATCTCGACCCTAAGTTCGGCATCGAGGTTAGACAGGGGTTCATCGAACAAGAACACCTCGGGCCCGCGCACAATTGCACGCCCGATGGCAACACGTTGCCGTTGTCCGCCGGACAAAGCCTTGGGCTTGCGTTTTAGATAGTCATCGAGCTTGAGAATGCGGCTCGCTTCTCCGACCTTAGCTTTGATTTCGGACGCAGGATGTCCGGTCATCTTAAGACCGAACCCCATGTTTTCCTCGACTGTCATATGGGGGTAGAGCGCGTAGGTCTGAAACACCATCGACACACCGCGGTCGGATGGATCAAGCCGAGTTACATCGCGGTTACCGATGCGGATCGTACCGGCAGTGGTTTCTTCAAGTCCGGCCACCATTCGCAGAAGCGTGGACTTGCCACAGCCGGAAGGCCCGACAAAGACGCAGAATTCACCGTCCTGTATGTCAAGATCAATCCCATGGATGACCTGCGTGGCGCCATAGCGTTTGATGACAGTATCAAGAGTCACTCCGGACATGGGACATCTCTCCGTTTTTGATGGGGGGGGACTGTGTGGAGGTGCGCGGGAACAGCCAACTTTCAGCATCGCGTGCAATTGCAGCCGCCGCTTGTTTGATCCGCGGGCCGAGATCACGCAGCGTGTCGAGATTGGTGCGACGCGTGGTGCCCGTGACAGACAAAGCTCCCAGAGGCCGCGATTGCGAATTCAGTATCGGAACGGCGACACAGACAATGCCAATCTCATGTTCTTCGCGGTCAAAACTCAGACCCTCTTCGCGGATCTCGGCCAATTCGCGTTGCAGGCTTGCGGCCGAGCCATGTGTGGCGGTGGTAAACTGGTGCCAGCTTTGCTGGGCAAGGGCGGTCTGTAATTCCGGTTCTGGCAGAAAGGCCAGCATCGCCTTGCCAACGCCCGTGCAATAAGCGGGGCCGACCTTGCCAGCCTGACTGAACATCTCGACGGGGTCGCGGGCGTTGCGTTTGTCGACATAAAGCACCTGCGCGTGATCCAGCTGCGCGAGGTGCACAGTTTCCCCGGTTTCCGCGCTCAATGCATCGACATGTTGTCGGGCGACCGGGGCAAGCGAGGACTGCGCCCATGCGGCATGAGCCAGACGCACAAGGCGCAGGCCGGGCGCATAGGTTTGTCTATCCGCATCGTATTGTAGCATCCCCTGATTGGTCAGAGTTTGCACAAACCGGTAGAGCGTTGCCTTCGGCATGTCCGAGTCGGCCAAAAGTTCGCCAAAGCGCACAGGGCGCCCGTAAGACGCAATCTGGTCCAATACGGACAGGGCTTTGCCCACGGTTCCATCGTTTCTTTCGACCGGTGCCATAGTCGCGATTTCCTCCCTTAGCCGCAGGTCGCGTCCCGTCGACTGTTGACAAGCATAGGCGAGTCGCTGTTATGATTTCAATATGCAAAACACGGTTTCAAATAATGGAACCAATCTTGCACCAGATTTGGGAGCATAAGGGAGGACACCATGCGTTCCACATTGAAAGCGTCTGCACTGGCGCTGACGGCTGCACTTGCAGCCTCGACGGCATTTGCAGGAAGCCATTCACTCAGTGGCGATCTTAAGATTTTTCTCGACACATCGAACCCGGCGCCCCGCGCCACAATGGAAGCTATGATCGAACGCTTTGGTGCGGAGCATCCCGAGCTGAACATCGAAACCACCGTGATCGACCGTGAAGCCTACAAGACGCAGATCCGCAACTTCCTGACAGCGGATGCCCCGGATGTAGCAACATGGTACGCGGCAAACCGCATGCGCCCCTATGTCGAGGCGGGCTTGTTCGAAGACGTATCCGACCTCTGGGCCGAACCCGCCATTGCTGACAACCTGGCATCGACCAAGGGCGCGATGACCATCGATGGTAAGCAGTGGGGCGTGCCTTATACCTACTACCAGTGGGGCATCTATTATCGCAAAGATATCTACGACCAGTACGGCCTGAGCGAGCCGACCAATTGGGACGAAATGAAGTCCAACTGCCAAACACTGCTCGACAACGGCGTGAAGTGCTACACCATCGGCACGAAGTTCCTATGGACAGCCGGCGGCTGGTTCGACTACCTGAACTTGCGCACGCATGGTTATGATTTCCATATGGAAATGGCAGCAGGCAATGTGGCTTGGACAGACGACCGGGTCCGTCAAACCTTCGCAAACTGGCGCGAGCTGATCGACATGGGCGGGTATGTCGACAACCATCAGAACTATTCGTGGCAGGAAGCGTTGCCCTTCATGGTCAATGGTGATGCAGCCGCATACCTGATGGGCAACTTCGCCGTTGCACCTCTGCGCGAAGCAGGTCTGACGGACGATCAACTCGACTTCTATCAGTTCCCGGCGATCACCGAAGGGGTTGCACTGGCAGAAGATGCCCCGACCGACACCTTCCACATCCCGGCCAATGCCAACAACAAGGAAGCCGCACGTGAATTCCTGCGTTTCGTTGTTTCGGCGGACGAACAGACCGAGATCAACAATGGCGCAAACCTTGGCCAGCTTCCGGTAAACGCGTCGGCGTCAATCGACGACGACAAGTTCCTCGAGCAGGGCTTTGCGATGTTGTCCTCCAACAGTCCAGGCGGCGTGGCGCAGTTCTTTGACCGCGACTATCCGGCGGAAATGGCGGCCGAAGCGATGCAAGGCTTCCAGGAATTTATGGTGCTGCCGGACAACCTTGACGACATTCTGGCCCGCCTCGAGCAGGTGCGTGAGCGCGTCTACAAATAAAGCAAACGCATATGGGCCGGGACAGTCCCGGCCCATCATGGCCCATCCGAAAGCCGATGTTCGGCTTTCGCGTGGCCCGTGTGTGGAGGAGACCCGACCATGACGACCGCAGCCTTACAAGATACAGACCCGCCAAAACGTGGCTGGTACAAGCGCAACGAAATCGCGGTCACGCCGTGGTTGTTCCTTGCGCCCGCCATCCTGTTCTTTGCGGTTTATGTCATCATCCCGATTTTTCAGAGCTTTTCGATCTCGCTTTACGATTGGGATGGGTTGGGGCAGGCCGAATACATCGGCCTTGGCAATTACTCGGAGCTGATGAATGACCGTGCTTTTGAGGTGTCTCTCTGGAACAACCTCAAATGGCTGGTCTTTTATCTTCTGGCGATCCCAGCTGGCCTTTTCATCGCATTGTTCCTTAATCAGACGGTGACGGGCATCCGGATCTATAAGTCCCTGTTTTTCTTTCCGTTTGTTTTGTCACAGGTTGTGGTTGGCCTTGTGTTTGCATGGTTCTACCTTCCCAACGAAGGTCTGTTGTCAAACATGCTGGCGATGGTCGGGTTTGGTCCCGTCAACGTCCTGGGTGATCCAAATCTGGCGACCTACGGGATTATCCTCGCAGGGCTTTGGCCACAGACGGCCTACTGCATGATCCTCTACCTTACAGGCCTTAACGCCGTGGACCCTGAGCAGGTCGAAGCGGCGCGTTTGGACGGTGCGAAAGGGTGGAAGATGCTTTGGTACGTCATCATCCCACAGCTCAAACCAGCCACGTTCATCGCCTTCGTCGTGACGATCATCGGTGCGTTGCGGTCCTTCGATCTGATTTCGATCATGACCAATGGAGGACCGTTCGGCCAAACCCGTGTCTTGTCGTTCTACATGTTTGAAAAAGCCCTTTCGGAATACGGTTTTCGCATGGGTTATGGCGCAGCGATCGCGGTGGTTCTGTTTCTCATCATGTTGGTCTTCATCGCCTATTTCCTGTGGTCGATGTACCGCGAAGAAAAAGGGGGGCAATGAGCATGTGGTGTCTGACAGGAGCCTCCGGCGGGAGTTTATTGGGCAAGATGAAGATCATGCTGCCAGGTTTTGACGGAGGGACTGTCTGATGTTTCCGCGTCCAATCCAACAGGCCAGCGCGCCTGCGCAAACGGCCTACAAGACCATGTTACCCATCGCTCTGATCCTGTGGCTGTTGCCGCTCATTGCGGTTGCGGTGTTCTCAATCAAACCGGCGTCGGATTTCACCCAAGGCAATTACTGGGGAATGCCAGGGTCGTTCGAGATGTTCAACAACTACGGGCAGGTGTTCTTCAACTCCGACATGCCGCGCTACATGCTGAATTCGGTATTGATCACCGTGCCTACGGTGATCGGTGCGGTGGCGCTGTCGGCGATGGCGGGCTTTGCGTTGGGCATCTACAAGTTCCAGTCGAACATCTGGGTGTTCTTCATGTTCGTCGCGGGCAATTTCGTACCGTTTCAGATCCTGATGGTGCCGGTACGTGACCTGACGCTGGATCTTGGGCTTTATAACACCAAGACGGGGTTGGTGCTGTTCCACATCGCGTTCCAAACGGGGTTTTGTACGCTGTTTATGCGTAACTTTATTCGAGCGTTGCCGTTTCCTCTGATCGAGGCAGCTCGGGTCGAGGGCGTGGCAGAGTGGCGGATCTTCTGGTTTGTTGTGCTTCCCTTGATGAAACCGGCACTGGCCGCACTGGCCGTACTGATCTTCACCTTTATCTGGAATGACTATTTCTGGGCGATCGTCCTGACCCAAGGGCCAGACGCGCAGCCTGTCACAGCCGGGATCACCAGTTTTAACGCGCAATACCGCGCAGCCTACCATCTGATGAGCGCGGGCAGCATTGTTGCGGCGTTGCCGCCCGTGCTGATGTTCTTCCTCATGCAGAAACACTTTATCGCGGGCCTGACATTGGGCGCGGTGAAATAAGGACCTAAGACCATGACACGCATCGCCTTTATCGGCGCAGGCTCGACGATTTTCATGAAGAATATCGTGGGCGACGTTCTTCACTTTTCAGCCCTGGAAGGCGCAACTTTTGCGCTGATGGACATCAACGAGCAACGGCTTGAGGAGTCCGCTTTGGTGGCGCGCAAGCTAATTGCGGCCTCGGGGCAGTCGGCACAGGTGGAGATTTTCACGGACCAACGCCGCGCGTTGGCCGGGGCGGATTTTGTCGTCACCGCGTTTCAGATCGGTGGGTACGAGCCATCGACCGTGATCGATTTTGACATTCCCAAACAGTATGGGCTGCGGCAGACCATTGGCGACACATTGGGTGTTGGTGGAATTATGCGGGGATTGCGCACCGTTCCGCATCTGTGGCGCGTGGCGGCCGATATGGCGGAACTCTGTCCGAACGCAACCATGCTGCAATATGTTAACCCGATGGCGATCAACACATGGGCGCTCGCGGAACGCTATCCGCATGTAAAACAGGTTGGTCTGTGTCATTCGGTGCAGAATACCGTCGAAGAACTGGCTCACGATCTGGACGTGCCCAAGGACGAAATCCGCTACCGTGTGGCGGGCGTGAACCACGTCGCGTTCTTTTTGAACCTGACACACAACGGCACATCGCTATACCCGGCGCTGCGCGAGGGGTATCGCAACGGTAGCTTGCCGAAACCACCACTTCTCATGCCCCGCTGTGCCAACAAGGTTCGTTACGAGGTGATGGATCATTTGGGTTATTTTTGCACCGAGAGTTCGGAACACTTGGCTGAATATGTGCCGTGGTTCATCAAAGAGGGACGTGACGATTTGATCGAAGCCTTCAGCGTGCCGCTGGATGAGTATCCCAAACGCTGCATCGAACAGATGGCGGATTGGGCGGACCAAGCCAAAGCGTATCGTACTGCTAAGTCGATCGAATTCAAAAAGAGCCACGAATTCGCGGCTGAGATCATGAATGCGATGGTCACCAACCAGCCCTACACGATCTATGGGAATCTGCCGAACCGGGGGCAAGCACCGCAATTGCCAATGGGTGCCGCAGTCGAGGTGCCTTGTATGGTAGACATTAATGGCATTCAGCCTTCGGTGGTGGACGATATCCCGCCGCAACTGCTGGCGCTGATGCGAACCCAGATCAACGTACAGGAACTTGTGGTGCGCGCGCTGGTGGACGAGGACATCGAACATGTCTACCACGCCGCCATGATGGACCCGCACACCGCTGCCCAGTTGGACCTGCGCCAGATCCGCAGTCTTGTGAGCGATCTGCTTGCCGCCCATGGCGACATGCTTCCTGAATTTGCTCGATTGAAGAAAGCCGCTTGAATGACAACCAATGCGACATTCCACGATCTCAAGAACGCTTCGGTCTTTATCACCGGAGGCGGTGCGGGTATTGGCGCTGCCTTGACTGACGGGTTTCTGGGGCAGGGTGCGAAGGTGGCTTTTGTCGGTCGTTCTGACGCCTCGGATTTCGTGGCCGAGATGGCCGCGAAACACGGTCGAGCGCCGCTTTTCATCCAATGCGACATCACCGACACCGGTGCGCTGCAAGCGGCCATTTTGCGATCGGCTGAAGCACATGGGCCGATCACCGTACTCGTCAACAATGCGGCCAATGACAAGCGCCACGGAGCGCTTGACGTGAACTCGGAGTTCTGGAATTGGTCTTTGTCGATCAACCTCGACGCCTATTTCTTTGCTTGTCAGGCGGTCATTCCTGGTATGAAACAGGCAGGTGGCGGCGCGATCGTCAATTTCAGCTCGATCAGCTACATGATGGGGAACGCGGGCTATGTTGCTTATACGACGGCCAACGCAGGGATCACCGGCATGACCCGCTGCCTTGCGCGCGAATTCGGCCCCGACAAAATTCGCCTGAACGCGTTGGCCCCCGGTTGGGTGCTGACGCCTAAGCAGAAGGAATTATGGGCTGACCCTGAATCCCTTGCGGCGCATCTCGAAAAGCAATGCCTTAAGGAACACCTTGTCGAACAGGATGTGGTCGATGCCACGTTGTTTCTTGCCTCAAACACCAGCCGTATGATGACAGGCCAGACCTTGGCCGTGGATGGTGGTGTGGTTACGGTGGCGGCATGACGGATTGGCTCGCGGTTGACTGGGGGACCTCCCATTTGCGTGTCTGGGCAATGGCGCAGAACGGCACAGTGCAAACCCGGAGGGCGAATGATGCCGGGATGAGCACCCTGCCGCGCGACGGGTTTGAGCCTGCGCTACTTGATCTGGCCGGTGATCTCTTGGGGGCGGGCCTAACGCCTGTGGTGGTTTGCGGCATGGCCGGATCGCGGCAAGGCTGGGCCGAGGCGAAATACGTCGCGACCCCCTGTGCTCCGCCGGGGATCGACCGCGCGACCTATGTGCCGACCCGCGACCCGCGCCTGTCTGTTCACATCTTGCCCGGCGTCAAACAGACCAATCCGGCGGATGTAATGCGCGGAGAAGAAACACAGATCGCGGGCTTCCTTGCGTTGAATCCGAAATTTGACGGCGTGGTTTGCCTTCCGGGCACCCACACCAAATGGGTCCATATCAGCGCGGGCGAGATCGTCAGTTTCCGCACCTTCATGACCGGCGAGATGTTTGCGCTTCTGTCACAACAATCCGTTCTGCGTCACACGGCAGTGGGCGACGGGTGGGATGCCGCAACGTTTGCCGACGCGGTGTCCACAGGAATGTCCAACCCGTCAGAGATTGCTGCACGGCTTTTTTCTATACGAGCCGAAGGGTTGCTTAACGATCTTCATGCGGATCAGGCACGCGCGCGACTTTCCGGGTTGCTGATCGGTGCAGAGCTTGCCGCTGCGCGACCCTACTGGCTTGGGCAGCATGTGGCACTGATCGGCGACGACAAGCTGTGTAAGGCTTATGCCGATGCGCTGGGTGCCCAAGGTCTGCCCGTCGAACGTACGGATGCGGAACGCATGACATTGGAAGGTTTGAAAGCCGCCTATGCGGGCCTGAAGGAGACCACGCAATGAGCCGCAAGATTATTGCCATTCTCCGCGGGATCGCCCCGGATGAGGTTTTGCAGATCAGCGAAGCTCTGATCGACGCGGGGATCACCTCTATTGAGGTGCCGCTCAATTCGCCCAATCCATTCGACTCCATCAAAGCAATGGTCGATGCGTTCGGCCAAACCGCCTTGATCGGTGCAGGAACCGTTCTGACACCAGACGACGTCCAGCGCTTGCACCAGATCGGCGCGGGGATGGTTGTGTCGCCCGACTGCAACCCGCGCGTGATCGTGGCGACCAAGCAATTGGGCATGAAAAGCTATCCCGGTGTGATGACGCCGACGGAATGCTTTACCGCGCTGCGAAATGGTGCGGATGGTCTCAAACTGTTTCCCGGTTCGCTGATTGGCCCAGACGGCCTCAAGGCGATCAAGGCGGTGCTGCCAGAGGGCACCCAAACCTATGCCGTTGGTGGGGCAAGTGCCGCCAATTTCGCGGATTGGTTCGCAGCGGGTGTAGACGGGTTCGGGATAGGATCTGCGCTTTACAAACCGGGGACAAAGGTCGACGACATCAAGGCACGCGCGAAGGACATCGTCGCAGCCTATGATGCGGGAAAACCCTGATGGCCAATATCTTTAGCTCGACGATCTGCACCCTTGGTGAAGGGCCGCTATGGCACCCTGAAGAACAGGTGCTTTACTGGTTCGATATCCTTGGCAAACGGCTATACCGCAGCGACGGGACGACTGAACAAAGCTGGGATTTTGACGAACATGTCTCTGCCGCTGGGTGGGTCGACAGTGGCGTTCTGCTGATCGCCAGCGAAACTTCACTGTCGGTGTTCGAGACCGAAACTGGAGACAGCACGTACATCCACCCGCTTGAATCAGACAACGCCATCACACGTTCGAACGATGGCCGCGCTGACCCTTGGGGTGGGTTTTGGATCGGCACGATGGGCAAGAATGCGGAGCCGGGGGCAGGCGCCATTTATCGCTATTATGACGGTACCCTGACCAAACTGTTTGACAAGATTACCATCTCAAACGCCATCTGTTTCGCGCCGGATCGAAGCCACGCTTTCTATACCGACACGCGCAAACGCAAGATCCTGAAGGTTAAACTGGACGACGAAGGTTATCCGGACGGCAAGCCCACTCTCTTTGCCGATCTAACTGATGAAGGTCTGAACCCAGACGGCGCGGTGGTGGCTGCGGACGGCAATCTTTGGGTCGCGCAATGGGGCGCGTCGCGGGTTGCGTGTTACGGCCCCGATGGTGCATTTATCCGCGCGATAGCGGTTCCCGCATTGCAAACCAGTTGCCCGGCCTTTGGTGGGCCGGACCTAAGCACTCTCTATATCACCAGTGCGGCCGATGGGTTGAACCCGGCCAGACACAACGACGGTATGACATTCGCCGTCCCGTCGGGCACCAGAGGCCAAAAAGAACACCAAGTCATTCTATGAAACGTACGCTTGGCACCTGCTATTACCCCGAACATTGGCCGCGCGCGATCTGGGAAGAAGACGCCGCCCGCATGGCCGCTCTTGGCCTTACTTGGGTCCGCATCGGCGAATTCGCGTGGTCCCGGATCGAACCCGCATCGGGTGATTTCTACTGGGAGTGGCTGGATGAGGCCATTGAGGTCTTGGGCGCTGCGGGTCTCAAGGTGGTACTGGGCACACCCACGGCGACACCGCCGCGCTGGGTCTGCAACAAACACCCGGATA
Source organism: uncultured Marivita sp. (assembly GCA_947503115.1). GTDB lineage: Bacteria > Pseudomonadota > Alphaproteobacteria > Rhodobacterales > Rhodobacteraceae > Marivita. Next base: position 16,088 of record CANNCS010000048.1, on the reverse strand, counting down.
TGTTCGCCGTCGATGCACAGGGGAAGACGCGTGGATTTGGCTCGCGTCGCCACTACTGCTTCAGCCATGAAGGCTATCTTGAGGAATGCCGTCGCATCGTCACCGAATTGGCCAAGCGTTACGGCCAGAACCCACATGTCGCCGCGTGGCAGACCGACAACGAATATGGCTGCCACGACACGATCATTTCCTACTCCAACGCTGCCCGTCAGGCCTTCCGCGGCTGGCTCCGCACGCGTTATTCCGGGCATGGGAATGATGGTGATATCGACGCGCTTAACGCCGCGTGGGGTAATGTGTTCTGGTCGATGGAGTATGACGATTTCGACCAGATAGACCTTCCGAACCTGACCGTGACCGAACCGAACCCCGCCCATGTGCAGGCGTTCCGGCGGTTCTCTGCGGATCAGGTGGTGCGTTTCAATCGCGCACAGGTCGATATCATCCGCGCATTTTCCAGTGCACCGATCTCGCATAATTACATGGGACGGATTACCGATTTCGACCATTTTGCGGTGGGCGAAGACCTCGAAATCGCGACATGGGACAGCTATCCGCTGGGCTTTCTCGAAGATCGCGTTGGCGCATCCGTCGAGGAACAGCGTCACTATGCGCGACAGGGCGATCCCGATTTTCAGGCCTTTCACCACGATCTTTATCGCGCGGTGGGCAAGGGCCGCTGGTGGGTGATGGAACAACAGCCCGGCCCGGTGAACTGGGCGCCCTACAACCCCGCACCCTTGCCGGGCATGGTCCGCCTTTGGACGTGGGAAGCGTTTGCCCACGGGGCCGAGGCGGTGTGTTACTTCCGCTGGCGTCAGGCTCCCTTTGCGCAGGAACAACTACATGCGGGGCTTTTGCGGCCCGATAGCGTAATCGCGCCGGGATATGTCGAGGCTGAACAAGTCGCGCAAGAACTGGCTGATGCGCCCGACGTGACGATCAGCCAAGCCCCGGTCGCGTTGATCTTCGACTACGACGCTGCGTGGGCGTGGGAGGTGCAGCCGCAAGGGCAAGGTATGGACTATTTCGGTCTGATCTTCGATCTTTACCGAGCCTTACGGCGGGCAGGTGTGACGGTGGACATCCTGCCACCGACGCAGCGCGAATTCACGGGCTATCGCGTTGTCGCTGCTCCCGGAATGATGGTGATGCCGGATGGACTTAAAAGCGCTTTGTCACAAAGCGGTGCAGAGATCCTGATCGGCCCCCGTTCAGCCGCGCGGGATGGTGATTTTACCATCCCTGTGCCGCTTCCACCTGCTTGGTCGAAGCTGGATGTAGCCGTGTCGCGTCTGGAAACCCTTCGACCTGACATGCCGATCCCGGTCGAGGGCGGTGGGCATGTAAAGAACTGGTTTGAACATCTCGAAGGCGAAGCTGAAACGTTGTTTGCCACAGAGGCGGGTAGGCCGGTCGCTATGCGCTCGGGCACCGTCACATATTGCGGCGGATGGGGCGATGATGCGTTTTTTGACCGATTGGTAAAAGATGTCTGTGACCGCGCCAAAGTCGACACCACGGCGATGCCAATGGGTGTACGTTTGCGCGATACAGAGGGTGAGCGGTTCTGGTTTAACCACAACCCGCATGACGTTGAAATACAGGGTAAAATTCTTGGTCCGTCCGGCGTGATCCGGCAGGTGAAATCCTAGCCCATCAGTTCGGACAGGTGGGCGGCCGAGCCGGTCAGGGCGGCGTAGTCGTCATCGACAAGGTGTACTGGAAACTGCTCCATGAACTCGGACAACCGGCCTTTGTCGTAGAACGCCTCTTGAAAGCCCAGCCGCAGAAGATGCGGTGCAAAGTGCCTTGCAACGCCGCCGATTAGGTAGATGCCGCCAAACGGCAAGTGAACCAGTGCCAAATTGCCCGCTGCGCGACCCAACATGCGGATAAACACCCGTGCTGCGTCTTCTGCGATCTTGTTGGAACCATCATTCACGGCCTGCATGATCCCGCCCGCATCAAGCGGAGCGGTGACCCCAGCTTCATCGCAGAGCCATTCGTAAACCCGCTCGAATCCGCGTCCAGACAGCACGTCTTCGAACCCCGGCGTGCCATGCTTGCGCGCGATCCAATCTAAAAGCCGCAATTCGTCGGCGTTCTGGGCGGGCAGGGAAACGTGCCCAGCCTCGGATGGGGGGACCAGCGTGCGATCGCCTAGGCGGTAAACGGCCGCTGCGTTCATACCCGTGCCGACACCAATCACCAAACGCGCAGCGTGATCCCCGGCTGTTTGGCCCGGCAAGATGGTTTGCAGCACATCCGGTGTAAGCAAATCCAGCGCGTGACCCTGTGCTTGCAGATCGTTCAGCACAGCTACCGTGCCTGCGCCCGTCGCCTTGGCCACCGAGGCGCGGTCGACCGTCCAGCTGAGGTTCGTCAATTCGCCAACCCCATCGCGCACCGGCCCGGCCATCGCCACGCAGGCGGCATCCGGCACCACCGTCTGATCCGCCATGTAGGCCCTTAACACCGACAGCAGATCTGGATGTTCTGCATTGCGATAGCGTTTGATCGTATCGGTTCGAACCTTGGCGCCATCTGTGAGGCCAACACGGGTGTTCGTGCCGCCAAGATCGGCGACCAATGCGGTCAGGGTCGTGGGGTTGGTCATGTCAGGTCCCGGTCAACGCAGATTTGAGCGCGTGATAGGAGGATTTCGGCGTGCGGTCCAGAGTTTCGAAATCCACGTGCACAAGACCAAAGCGTTTCTCATATCCCAACGCCCATTCGTAATTGTCCATCAGGGACCAGATGAAATAACCTTTCACCGGTGCGCCGTCAGCGATTGCGCGCAGCACGGCAGCGACATGTTGATTGAGATAATCGCTGCGACCCGGGTCGTTTACTGTGCCGTTCTCGATCACATCCGGTGACGCCATTCCGTTCTCGGTCACATACAGGGGCAGGTCGCCGGTATAGTCGCGCGCGGTGCGGGTGAGGAAGTTGTAAAGGCCGTCGGGGTAGATCTCCCAATCCATGAAGGTCTTGGGCAGCGGGCCTTCGACCTCGTGATGGCTGGGCCACGGACCATCATTTGGCGCGATGATCTTGCGCGTGTAATAATTGATCCCGCACCAATCCAGCGGGCTTTGGATCACGCCGAAATCATCCTGCCAGCCTTTGGGCATGTGTGGCTCCAGCCCCTGCATCACGTTTTCAGGGTATTGGCCTTTGAACACGCCGGACATGAAGAAGTGGTTGTAATAGCCGTCATACAGTTCTGCCGCTTGTTTTGCCTCTACACTGTCGTCGGCAGGAGTTGCCCATTCCATATTGAACACACCACCAAGGTTGCTCATCCCAAGACCGCGCATCGCTTGAATCGCAGTGCCGTGCGCCTTGAGAACATGATGCATCGCGCCTGCGGTTGCGCGGATGTCGCGCAGACCGGGCGCGTGATGGCCGAGGAAGTTTGACAGCCAGCCAACGCACCAGGGTTCGTTGATGGGGGCGACCGAATACATGCGATCGCCGATCCGCCCCATGATCACCTCGGCAAAGTCGCCGAACCATTTAGGTAGATCAGGATTGCGCCATCCCCCCAGGTCGGCCAGCGGAACTGGCAGTTCCCAATGGTAAAGCGTGGCACAGGGTTTCAGCCCGCGTTCCAACATCGCGTCTGTGAGGCGGTCGTAGAAATCCAGACCTTCCGGGTTGGGCGCGCCAAGCCCCTCGGGCATCACCCGCGCCCAGCTTGTCGAAAAACGGTAGGCGTCCAGGCCAGCGGCCTTAACTAGGTCGAGATCCTCTTCGAACCGATGGTAGTGGTCACAGGCAAGATCACCGTTTTCGGCACGTACCACGTTGCCGGGCGTTGCCGCGAAGGTGTCCCAATGGGTCTTGCCCGCGCCGCCAAAGGCGTGACCCTCGATCTGATAGCTGGATGTGGCGGTGCCAAAGAGAAAATCGTCAGGAAAGTCCTGCCGTGTGAAGTTCAACATGGGGAGTCCTTCAGTTTGCAGCGGGTCCAGTGGACCGACCGATAATCAATTCTGCCTCGAGTAGGCGGGTTTTGGGCGCATTTTTCGGGACCGAGATCAGCGACAACAACATGTCGGCGGCCTCTGCTCCGGCATAGCGCACCGAAGACCGCAGCGCGGTGAAGATCGGTACGTCGCCGCCGTTCTCAAGGTAGCTGAGCGCGTCGTCATGGGTGATGATCGACACATCGCGTGCCAGCACCAGTCCCGCCTCGTGGATTGCGCGGCGTACGCCAATGGCTGTGATGATCGACGAGCAGACAAAGGCAGTGGGTCGGGTCGATTGTGACAGCATCTCTTTGGCGGCGCGATAGCCATAGATTTCGGTCATTTCCTCGCTGCGCATGAGGCTTTCGTCAATCGAGATGCCGTGGTTTCGCAAGGCTGTTTCATAACCTCTGCGTCGCCGGAACGCGAAATCCATGTGCTCAAGCCCATTTAGAAGCGCGATTCTGCGATGCCCGAGTTCGACAAGAAATTGAGTGCCACGTTCAAATGCGCCGCGGTTGTTCACGTCGATCCACGAATAGGGCAGCGCCACATCGGTTGAACGGCCATGAACCACAAAGGGCAAGCCAATCCGCGACAGAAGCGCAATGCGTTCGTCGTTGATCTTGGGGCCATGTACTATGATTCCGTCGACCGCACCGCGTGCGCGGATATCTTCGTAGGTGCGGGTTTCATCGGTGTCGGGGACCAGCTTGAGCATCATGTCAAAGCCTTCTCGGGCATAGCTTTCGCCTGCGCCCGCAATGAAATCTCCAAAAACCGGGTTTACCATCTCGTGCTGGTTCGAAACCGGAATTACGTGCCCGATCGCAAGCGCGCGACCGGTAGCCAGCCCCTTGGCGCGTAGATTCGGTTGGTAATTGAGATCTTCTGCGGCCTTCAAAACGCGGAGGCGCGTGTTTTCACTGACTTCGGGATACCCGTTCAGCGCACGACTCACTGTGGTTTGCGACAGATTAAGATGTTCCGAAAGTTGCTTGAGATTCACAGTATTTTCCAAAGCGCTTTGAGTTTCGCCCTCAAATTAGACACAAAAACCTGTGCGTGGAAAGCCCCTTTGCGCGCGCAAATTTTCTGCATAGCAGCATAAAGTGTCAATAATTCATATCCATATCTGGATTGACAGGCGATCACAAATCAAGGAGTTTCAGTCATCCAAAGCGCTTTGGAGTGATTCCGAGCGAGGATGAGTTAAGCGCTCATATGCGCAACTTGGGAGGTACCTCATGAATAAGACACTCACATCGAGTGCGGCCATCGCGGCGCTGTGCTCTAGTGCTGCATTCGCCGAAGATGTCACCGTATTTGGCCCATGGCTTGGCCCGGACCAGGAACTGGTTGAAGCGGTTCTGTCCGACTTTGCCGAGAAGTCTGGCCACAACGTCAGCTATGTTGGCTCAGACAGTTTTGAGCAGCAGATCGTCGTCGATGCAGAAGCTGGTTCGGCGCCGAACGTCGCAGTGTTCCCGCAGCCGGGTCTTGCATCCGATATGGCCGCGCGTGGCTTCCTCACACCGCTCAAGGATGGCACAGCTGATTGGGTGCGCGACAATTATGCCGCCGGTCAGTCCTGGGTCGATCTGGGCACCTATGCTGGCCCGGATAGCGCCGAAGACCTTTACGGGTTCTTCTACAAAGTCGATGTGAAGTCGTTGGTTTGGTATTCCCCCGAAAACTTCGAGGATGCGGGCTACGAGATCCCGACAACCATGGAAGAGCTCAAGGCGTTGACCGATCAAATCGTTGCTGACGGGGAAACGCCGTGGTGCATTGGTCTGGGATCCGGTGGCGCAACCGGTTGGCCGGCGACCGACTGGGTTGAGGACATGATGCTGCGGACGCAGCCGCCTGCCGTCTACGACCAGTGGGTGTCCAACGAAATGCCATTCGACGATCCTCGGGTTGTTGCTGCGATCGAAGAGTTCGGCGCATTTGCCCGCAACGATGATTATGTCGCTGGTGGCGCAGGGGCCGTGGCTTCGACTGATTTCCGCGACAGCCCCAAGGGGCTCTTTGCAGCGCCGCCGCAATGCTACATGCATCGTCAGGCGTCATTCATCCCGGCGTTTTTCCCGGAAGGCACTGAAATTGGCGCGGATGCGGATTTCTTCTACTTCCCGGCCTATGAAGGCAAAGATCTTGGCGCGCCAGTTCTGGGTGCGGGTACGCTCTGGGCAATCACAAACGAAAATCAGGCGGCACATGACCTGATTGAATACCTCCAGACGCCTGTGGCGCATGAGATCTGGATGGCGAATGGTGGCTTCCTGACGCCGCACAAGGGCGTGGACCTGTCGAAGTTCTCGACCGAGGCGGCAGCCAACATGAACCAAATTCTGCTCGATGCGACCACGTTCCGCTTTGACGCATCTGACCTTATGCCGGGTGGTGTGGGTGCAGGTACGTTCTGGACCGGCATGGTTGACTACGCAGGCGGTAAGGACGCAAGCGCCGTGGCCAGCGAAATCCAGTCAAGCTGGGACGCGCTGAAGTAAGGCTGTTTTGCGAAAATGCAGGGCTGCGCGGGAAATCGCGCGGTCCATACCCACAAAGCTGCAAAGCCAAGACCCTATTTAAGGGACCACCAGTGGTACACACTGGATCAGCAAACATTCTTGGGAGGGACAGATGAATCCCGCAATTCAAGGTCTGTTGACCATCGCCATCGGTGTTGGCGGCTGTCTAAGTTATTTTTACTTTTCCAACCAAATTCTGGACAAGGTGGTGTTTCCTGCCAAGGGGCCGAACGCCGGTAAGAACATCAACCGCGCCAACCTTGTGCGCCCGTGGCTGTTCTTACTTCCAGCATTGTTGGCCTTGGGTTTGTACCTCGCGTATCCGGTGATCGAAACGATCCGTCTGTCGCTGACTTCCCGCGAAACCTTGTCTGATGGCACAACGGTCTACAATTTTGTCGGCCTAGCCAACTACGTACAGTTGTCGGGCGACCCGAAATTCTGGGAAGCCTTGGTCAACAACATGTTCTGGCTGATTGTCGTGCCCGCGATGTCGACCGCCTTTGGCCTGTTGGCGGCGCAACTGACTGACCGGATCGCATGGGGCAATATAGCAAAATCGCTGATCTTTATGCCGATGGCGATTTCATTCGTTGGCGCAGCGGTGATCTGGAAATTGGTCTATGATGCGCGCCCGCCGGGGACTGAACAAATTGGTGTGCTGAACGCGATTTATGTCTGGTTCACCGGCAATGATCCGCAGCAATGGCTGACCACACCATTCTGGAACAGCTTTCTGCTGATGATCGTGTTGATCTGGATTCAGACCGGCTTTGCCATGGTGATCCTGTCGGCCGCCCTACGGGGCATCCCCGAGGAAACCATCGAGGCTGCCATTGTGGATGGTGCCAACCCGTTCCAGATTTTCTTCAAGATCAAGATGCCGCAAATTGCAGGCACCATTGTTGTGGTCTGGACGACGATCACTTTGGTGGTCCTAAAGGTGTTTGACATCGTGTTTGCCATGACCAACGGCCAATGGGGTACGCAGGTTCTTGCCAATTACATGTTCAACCAGTTGTTCGTTGCCCGGGATTGGGGCGTGGGGTCAGCCAGCGCCATGATCATCATGCTGCTCGTGACGCCGATCCTGTACTGGAACGTGCGCAACGCGCGCAAAGAAATGCGCTGAGGGAGACAGGGACAATGGACAATATCGCTGGCACCAAATCCTCTCTCACATGGGCGGTACACATCTCGGTCGCTTTGCTGGTCGCACTATGGCTCTTCCCGACGGTCGGTCTGTTTGTGTCGTCCTTTCGAACGGCTGACCAGATTGCCACATCGGGTTGGTGGAAGGCGCTGTTCCCGACGGAACAAAGCCTGACACTTCGCACCGCGGCACCGGATGAGCAGGCCTTGGTGGACGGGGTCTATGTCATCGACGGCAACCTGTTCACTGGTGAAGACCTGTCGGACGAGATCGACATGTCGGCGTGGGGGACATCATCGCGGGACATTGGGGCATATGCTCCGGGCGACACTGCCGAGTTACGCGACGGCGAACGGATCACGGTACAAGCCAACGGCGACTACCGGATGGAAAGTCCGGTTGAGATGGAGGGTAGCCGGGGGCAGCGGGTTTTCGTGACTGCGGAACTGCCACCGGATTTCACGCTTGAAAACTACGAACAGGTTCTTTTGTCAGGCAACTCGACTGACAGTATGGCCAAGGCATTCTTCAACACGCTGACAGTGACGATCCCGGCCACCATCATTCCTATCGTCGTCGCAGCCTTTGCGGCTTACGCGCTGGCGTGGATGGACTTCGCGGGCAGGGCTATGCTGATTGCCATTGTGGTCGGCCTATTGGTGGTGCCGTTGCAACTGGCGCTGATCCCATTGCTCAAGCTGCATCTTGGGATTGGCATCGGCAAAGGGTATCTGGGCACATGGCTTGCTCATACCGGGTTCGGGTTACCGCTCGCGATCTATCTGTTACGCAATTACATGGTTGGTCTCCCTCGGGATATTATCGAAAATGCCCGTGTGGATGGTGCGACCGAGTTTCAGATTTTCGTCAAAATCATTCTGCCGCTGTCGTTCCCGGCGCTGGCGAGCTTTGCAATCTTCCAGTTCCTATGGACATGGAATGACCTGCTGGTTGCCAAGGTGTTCCTGATCGACGCCACCGGACAGACCACGGTGATGACGAACCAGATCGTAGAGCTTTTGGGCACACGCGGCGGCAATTGGGAAATCCTTGCCACGGCAGCCTTCGTTTCCATTGCGGTTCCACTTCTGGTGTTCTTCGCGATGCAGAAATACCTCGTGCGCGGCCTTCTGGCCGGGTCGGTAAAGTAACGCGTCCCGCCCATGCGGCGGGGCCAACTCTCACAACGCATCTGCGGGTGCGGATGCAAGGAAAACAGGACGATGAACGTGGCAAACACTCTGGCCGCAGAAAACCCCGCTGTAGATAACGACTGGTGGCGTGGGGCGGTGATCTACCAGATCTATCCGCGCAGCTTCCAGGATAGCAACGGCGATGGCATTGGTGACCTTTTGGGGATCGCGCACCGGCTGCCCTATGTGGCGTCACTTGGTGTAGATGCCATTTGGATCAGCCCTTTCTTCGCCTCGCCGATGAAGGACTTTGGCTACGACGTCAGCGATTATTGCGATGTCGATCCGATGTTCGGCTCTTTGGCGGATTTCGACGTGCTGGTGCAGACCGCGCATCGCTTGGGCATCCGCGTGATGATCGATCTTGTTTTGTCACACACATCCGACCAGCACCCATGGTTCCAGCTTAGCCGGTCCAGCCGAGACAACGAAAAAGCGGATTGGTATGTTTGGTCCGATCCCAAGGAAGACGGCACGCCACCGAACAACTGGCTGTCGATCTTTGGTGGTTCGGCGTGGCAATGGGATGCACGCCGCGAACAGTATTACCTGCATAATTTCCTGACCTCGCAGCCGGACCTGAACTTTCACAACCCAGATGTGCAACAGGCGCTTTTGGATGTGACCCGGTTCTGGCTGGATCGCGGTGTCGATGGGTTCCGTCTGGATACGATCAACTTCTATTTCCACGACAAAGAATTGCGCAGCAATCCGGCGCTGCCCAAGGAAAAGCGCAACGCGAATATCGCACCTTCAGTGAACCCGTATAACCACCAGGAACACCTCTATTCCAAAAACCAACCCGAGAACCTGGCGTTTCTCGAACGGTTCCGCGCGCTGCTGGATGAATACAATTGCACCACCTCGGTGGGTGAAGTTGGCGACGCGCAACGAGGGCTTGAAATCATGGGCGAATACACGCGTGGCGGTGATCGCGTCCACATGTGCTATGCGTTTGAGTTTTTGTCGGGTGTGGAGCCAACTGCCGACCGCTTTGTCGAGGTGCTGGGCCATGTGGACGACGTGGCGTCAGACGGCTGGGCCTGTTGGGCGTTTTCCAACCACGACGTGACCCGCCATGCCTCGCGCTGGAACCTGTCACCTGCGGCGCAAAGGCTTTTTGCGACGTTGATGATGTGCTTGCGCGGATCTGTTTGCATCTATCAAGGCGAAGAATTGGGTCTTCCCGAAGCCGAAGTTGGTTTTGAGGACCTGCAAGACCCTTACGGCATCCAGTTCTGGCCAGAATACAAGGGGCGCGATGGGTGTCGCACGCCGATGGTGTGGGAGCCGTCGAACCAGAATGGAGGGTTCACCTCGGGCCAGCCGTGGCTGCCAGTCAGTCACGAGCACCTGAACCGCACTGTGTCGCAACAAGAGGACGACCCTGCCGCAATCTTGCACCACTATCGCCGCGCCATCGCTTTCCGACATGCACAACCCGCGCTGGCCAAGGGCGACCACGATGGTGTGAAGAACACAGATACAATCGTGCATTTCACACGCAGTTACGAAGGCTCGACAATTTTCTGTGCTTTCAACCTCAGCGACCTGCCAGCCACGATGGACATGCCGTCGGGCAATTGGGCGCAGATTGGTCTGGAACTGGGCAGTGCCGGACCGCAGGCGGATGGCAAATTGCATCTTGGCCCGTGGCAGCCTTGCCTCGCGCTGAAAATGAATTCCTGAGAACGACAGGATTAGGGAGGGACAGTCATGGCCAATTTGAAGCTGACGGATGTCGAAAAGACCTATGCCGGCGCGGTTAACGTGCTTAACAACATTAATCTCGACATCAAACAGGGCGAGCTGATCGTCTTCGTTGGTCCCTCCGGATGCGGCAAGTCCACTCTGTTGCGGATGATCGCCGGGTTGGAAAAGATCACAGGCGGTACGCTCGAAATCGACGGGCAGGTGGTCAACGACATGCCGCCCGCAATGAGGGGCATCGCCATGGTGTTCCAATCCTACGCGCTATACCCGCACATGACTGTGCGCGAAAACATGAGCTTTGCTCTCAAGATCGCAAAGAAGCCGCAGGCCGAGATTGACAAGGCGGTGAACCGCGCGGCCACGATGCTGCAACTCGATGCGTATCTCGACCGGCTGCCCAAGGCGCTGTCGGGCGGTCAACGGCAACGTGTGGCGATTGGTCGGTCGATCGTTCGTGATCCGAAGGTCTATCTGTTCGATGAACCGCTTTCAAACCTGGATGCGGCGCTGCGCGTCGCCACCCGGATCGAGATCGCGCAACTCAAGGAACAGATGCCCGAAAGCACGATGATCTACGTGACACACGATCAAGTCGAAGCGATGACACTTGCCTCGCGCATTGTCGTTTTGGCCAACAAGGGGATTGCGCAGGTAGGAGCACCACTTGAGCTGTATGAACGACCCAACAGCGAATTTGTGGCGCAGTTCATCGGTTCTCCGTCTATGAACCTGCTTCCGGGCGAAATTGTTGGTACTGGCGCGCAGACAACAATCAAGATGGCCGGCGGCGGCACGGCGGTATCGGACTATCCGACCACCGATGCCGATATGGGGTGCAAGGTGAATGTCGGCGTTCGCCCCGAAGATTTCCTTGAGACCGATGCTGAGTATATTTTCGAAGGCAAGGTGAACATCACCGAAGCTTTGGGTGAGGTCACTCTGCTCTATTTCGAAAAGCAAGGCGATGCCGATGCGGTGATCGGCAAACTGCCGGGCATTCATGCTGATCTGCGCGGCAAGTCGGTAAAGTTGGGGGCATCGCCTGATAAGGTGCATGTATTCCACAACGGCGTGTCGCTGCTGTATCGGTAAAGTGCCTTCGACGGCACTTTAGCGTTATTATTCGTATAGTCTTGTCACGCCAATGACATTGTTCTTTGTTTGTTCTCATTTTTGGATTGGCGAAATGGCGACCATCCCCTATGTGTTAACCAAGCACATCGGGGGACGTCATGGCCGAGCTTAAAAACATCGAAGTGCGCGGCGCGCGCGAGCACAATCTCAAGAACATCGACGTGGATATTCCGCGCGATCAGCTTGTGGTGATCACTGGCCTCTCTGGGTCGGGAAAATCCTCTTTGGCGTTCGATACGATCTACGCCGAGGGCCAGCGCCGCTATGTGGAATCTTTGTCTGCTTATGCGCGGCAGTTCCTTGATATGATGGAAAAGCCCGATGTGGATCACATCAGCGGTCTCAGCCCTGCGATCTCAATCGAGCAGAAAACGACATCTAAGAACCCGCGTTCAACCGTTGGTACGGTGACCGAAATCTACGACTACATGCGCCTTTTGTTCGCGCGGGTCGGCACGCCTTTCAGCCCGGCCACGGGACTGCCCATCGAGGCCCAGCAGGTGCAAGATATGGTCGATCGTGTGATGGCGATGGAGGAGGGCACCCGCGCCTATCTTCTTGCGCCGATCGTACGTGACCGCAAAGGGGAATATCGCAAGGAATTCCTTGAGCTGCGTAAGCAAGGGTTCCAGCGTGTAAAGGTGGATCGGCAGTTCTACGAATTGGATGAACCGCCAACATTGGACAAAAAATTCCGCCATGACATCGACGTGGTTGTTGACCGTCTGGTTGTGAAAGAGGGACTTGAAACGCGCCTTGCGGACAGTTTCCGCACGGCGTTGGATCTGGCGGATGGCATCGCAATTCTTGAAACCGCGCCAAGTGAAGGCGATCCCGAGCGCCATACGTTTTCGGAACGGTTTGCCTGTCCGGTCAGTGGATTCACCATCCCAGAGATCGAACCGCGCCTGTTCTCGTTTAACGCGCCATTCGGCGCTTGCCCCGATTGCGACGGTTTGGGGGTAGAACTGTTCTTCGACGAACGGCTGGTGGTGCCTGACGCGACGCTCAAAATTGCAGATGGCGCATTGGCACCATGGCGCAAAGGCAAATCCCCGTATTTCCTGCAAACCATCGAAGCAATCGCCAAGCATTACGAATTCAACAAGAATTCTAGGTGGAAAGATCTCGACGCACATGTGCAGCAGGTCTTCCTCTATGGCTCCGGCGACGAAGAGATTCCGTTCCGCTATGACGAAGGCGGTCGCGTCTACCAGGTGACCCGCACTTTTGAAGGTGTGATCCCGAACATGGAACGTCGCTACCGCGAAACCGATAGCAACTGGATCCGAGAAGAATTCGAACGCTACCAAAACAATCGCTCGTGCGGCACGTGTGGCGGCTACCGCCTTCGGGAAGAGGCGCTCGCGGTCAAGATCGCAGGTGTCCATGTCGGGCAGGTTGTTCAGATGTCCATCAAGGAGGCGTTTGAGTGGTGTAAAACCGTCCCCGAGCACCTGACCAACCAGAAGAACGAGATCGCCAAGGCAATCCTCAAGGAAATCCGCGAACGACTTGGGTTTCTGAACAACGTTGGCCTCGAATACCTGACGCTGTCCCGCAACGCGGGAACGCTGTCCGGTGGCGAAAGCCAACGCATCCGTCTGGCCAGCCAGATCGGTTCTGGTCTGACGGGGGTACTTTATGTTCTGGATGAACCGTCCATCGGTCTGCACCAGCGTGACAACGATCGCCTTTTGGGAACGCTGAAATCACTGCGGGATCAGGGAAATACTGTGATCGTGGTGGAGCATGACGAAGAGGCGATCCGCGAGGCGGATTACGTCTTCGACATTGGCCCCGGTGCTGGTGTGCATGGCGGGCAGGTGGTGGCCAAAGGCACACCCAAAGAGGTGGCTGATGATCCGGCATCGTTGACTGGCCAATACCTGAGCGGGGCCCGCGAAATCGCGGTGCCCACCGAACGGCGTAAAGGCAAAAAGGGTAAATCGATCAAGGTGGTCAAAGCCACCGGCAATAACCTGCAAAATGTCACGGCCGAATTTCCGCTGGGCAAGTTTGTCTGTGTGACGGGTGTGTCCGGTGGCGGCAAGTCTACGCTGACGATCGAAACGCTATTCAAAACCGCCTCTATGCGCCTGAACGGCGCGCGTCAGACACCCGCACCTTGTGAGACCATCAAAGGGCTGGAGCATCTGGACAAGGTGATCGATATCGACCAGCGCCCGATTGGCCGCACACCGCGATCCAACCCCGCGACCTATACAGGAGCCTTTACGCCAATTCGTGACTGGTTTGCCGGTCTGCCCGAAGCCAAGGCGCGGGGCTACAAACCCGGTCGCTTTAGCTTCAACGTCAAGGGGGGGCGCTGCGAGGCGTGTCAGGGTGACGGGGTCATCAAGATCGAAATGCACTTCCTGCCCGATGTCTATGTCACCTGCGAAACCTGCAAAGGCGCACGCTACAACCGCGAGACATTGGAGATCAAATTCAAAGGGAAGAGCATCGCTGACGTTCTCGATATGACGGTCGAAGACGCGCAAGAGTTCTTTAAGGCGGTTCCAAGCATCCGCGAAAAGATGGATGCACTGGTGCGCGTGGGTCTTGGCTATATCAAAGTCGGCCAGCAGGCGACCACGCTTTCGGGCGGTGAAGCGCAGCGTGTGAAGCTGTCAAAAGAGCTCGCGAAACGGTCCACGGGACGCACGCTTTATATTCTTGATGAGCCAACAACTGGCTTACATTTCGAGGATGTACGCAAACTTCTTGAAGTGTTGCATGAACTAGTGGATCAGGGGAATTCGGTCATCGTGATCGAGCACAATCTTGATGTGATCAAGACCGCTGACTGGCTTATCGACATCGGTCCCGAAGGTGGTGATGGGGGCGGTCAGATCGTGGCCACTGGCACGCCCGAAGAAGTGGCCGACGTGCCTGCCTCGCATACAGGTCACTATCTCAAACCGATGCTGAGCGCCAAAAAACCGATTGCCGCCGAATAACGTTCACGCTGCGCGGGCCTGTAAGGCTTGCGCTTCGTATGACTTCAGGATCGGTCGCGCCGCTGGCCAGTTGGCAGTGTCGATATCTGCCAACTCGGGGAAGAGCGTGATAATCTCGGCGCAGACATCGTCTGTGAATGTGTGACGCATCATCGGGCCGGGAAGGTAGCTTTCCGACAAGAGCCCGTTCGAGGTGATGATGTTGTGTTGGTCAAACAGCAAATGCACATAGGTGACGGTGTCGCTGCTTTCCTCGCGGCTCACAGTCGTGCCGTTTACCAAATCCTTGGCCTTCACAAGAACTTCGGAATCGCCGAATAGCAGCTCCGCCCAGACATCGCGTACCAAAACGCGATGTTGTGGAGACAAGAACACATCTGCTTCGGCGCCGTAGCTGCCCGCGCTGATGCGGATTGGCGCAAATTGATCCCGTGCTTCGATTTCGCGCGAGCCGACCCAACGGATCGGTTGCGCACCATTGTCTAGCGTCAGAACCAGATCCCCCGGACGCAGGTCTTCAACCCGAACAGGTCCAGTCGGGGTGTCGATCATGCTGCCTGCCACAAAACAGGGAAGCTGGTTGATCTGAACGATTCCGGTGTCTTCCTGACCGACGCCGTTGTTGATCGTATAGGTGAAATACGCGGTTTCAACATCGCCATCTGACTGTACCGTCAGCGTACCATCCGTGTTGAGCGTGACTGTCTGGCCCGAGGTTAACGTGACTGAACCACCCGGACCCACAGCAACCCCGTTGATATGGGTAACGGTCAGTGTGCCGGCGGTGGTGCTGTCATTGTCCAGCACGTTGATGGTTTTTGAACTGTTCAGACCGGCATTTGCGCTGTCATCTTGTGCGACGATGGATGATTGTATCGAGCCGCCCGCAATCAGAAAGTTGGTGTCGTAGTTGGGGTCAGAGGTATCAGCCACACCCAGTTTGATCGTATTCGGAACACCTGCGTTCACTGGCGCAACAAAGGTTAGCGTGACAGTGATGCCGTCCATTTCGGTGTTGAACTGATCGCTTGTGTTATCTTTGTACAGGTTGGGTGTCGTTGCGCTGTTAATGTTGCCGATCGACGCCTGACCATTGCCGATGGACACTGTCGCCTCGACGCCATTGACCCAGACACCAACTGTGTCGAGGAAGGTCGAATTCACGAATTCCGGGTATTCATCTGACGCGATGACGAAATCGACGGTGATGAAATCACCCGCAGGGGTAAATACGACCTCAAGAAAAGCCGCATCAAACGTATTGCGACCGGCGAGTGTATTAAAATCCGAGTCGAAGTTGATGCCTGTGGTATTGGTGCCGGTCGATCCACTTATGTTGGTGTTATACCAAGGGCTGCGATCATTGACCCACTTTCGCCCAATCTCTGGTTCCGATTGACGTGATGACGTCCGGTAGG
>CANNCS010000047.1 GCA_947503115.1 uncultured Marivita sp. | reverse complement strand
CCAGGGAACGCCGTGCGCTGGACGCGCTCGATGAAATCCGCGGAAACAGGTAAGAAGTGTCAGACTCGGAGCACTAGGTTCGGACGCGGTGGGCGTGGTTTTGCAGGGTCGACGCGATGGGCGGGATACGCGACGCAATCCATGTCGGATCTCATGGCCCGATCACAGGCGGAAACTGTTGTTATGGCGCAGATAGAAGAGCCAGAGGGCGTCGATATTTGCGAGGCGATTGCGGCCACGGATGGCATTGATGCACTGTTCGTTGGGCCAGCTGATCTATCGGTGGCATATGGACACGAAAATCAAACCTCGAATGATCTTGTGCATGCGCTTGAACGGGTTGGCAGGGCTGCAGACGCGGCTGGCAAGGCCTATGTGTCTTGGGTTGCGAACGCGCAGAAGGCGCAGGAGTGGGCGCAGTATGGGATGAGCTGTTTCTTCATCTCATCTGAGCACGCATGGATGCGCGCCGCAGCGACAGCCGAGGCGCGCGGTGTGCACAACATAGGCAAAACCTAAGCTTTGAAGCTTGAAAACAACGAAATCGCAGCACCCGTGACCTGACGTCGGGTGTTGGGGCTTTCCATCAGAACTTCGTGCTCCGCGCCATCTACCAAAAGCAGCTTGCCACCCTTCCAATGAGTCATCCGTTCGCGGATCGCGGTGGTGTCTACAATCCGTTCATTCGAGCCAACGAAACACAGCGACGGAAGCGCGGGCGAGGGCAGCATGGCCAAGGCTGCACATTCTTGAAGGGCTGAGAGAAGCCACGCAAACGACGGACCGCCCAACCCAAATTGCGGCTCTGCCACAACATGCCGGCGCATGTAGTCGAACATGTCCGGGTCGGAGGTGAGCAGGTTGTCTTCGAAAGGCGCGGATGCCGGATAGCTTTGGATCGAAGTGCCGGGAGCAAGACGGTGTCCTTGACCCAAGGCGATGGCCATTCGAGGCAAGGCCCAAGCGACGGGGCGCAGATAGCCAGCCATCTGAATTCCCCACATTGGACCGGTAAACATGACGGACGCCATGTCGCTGCCGCTGATCAGGGCACGCAAACCAATGCATCCACCCATCGAATGCGCGACCATGTGCCAAGGTTTGGGCAACTCAGCCTTGCGCGCAAAGGCGCTGACGGCAGACCAGTCTTTCTGGAAGTCGAGGAACCGGTCGACATGACCGACCATCGGGTTGGCGCCCATTCTGTCGGCCAGTCCCTGACCGCGCCAGTCTACCGTGATGACGTCAAATCCTGCACGGACGAAATCCTTGGCGTTGCGGCCATATTTTTCGATGTATTCGGTGCGGCCCGGCAGAATAAACACCGTGCCTTTGCTGTCCCGCGCTTCCGCGTGCCCTGCGCGGATGCGCACCCCGTCCGAGGTGCGCAGCCAGACCGCTTTGGTGTCCGGGCCTTCAGCCAGATCGTCGCGATAGGGCGCGGGATCTGCCATCAGGCGAGGGTGGCGGCCAGTTTCATCGCCATGCCCATATCGCCGTCGATGGTCAGGCGACCGGACATGAAGGCAGATGTCGGATTAAGCGAGCCGTCAAAAATCTCGCGGTATGTGTCGGCATCGGCGTTGAAAGTGACATCGGCATCGGCGCTGCCTTCACGAGCGCCGCTATCGTCGACGACCATGCTGCCTTCGCCTTCGACGTTGAACTGTGCGGTGCCATCGATGCCAGCACCAGCCAGCTTTTCATTCATGGCGGCCACTGCCTGTGCCACAACATCACTCATATGCTCGTCTCCTTGTGATCGTGATCTGATCTGCGAGGCTGGCTTTTGCCGCGTCCCGCGCTAAACTCAAAGATGGTTATGAGGTTCACAATGCGCAAACACAAATCTGCCGTTGCGGCATTTCTTCTGACATCGGCAATGACGCTGGGTCCTGCGTTGGCGCAGGATGCGGATGCGTCCGATTTGCTGGACCAATTGGCACAGGCCGAAGACGCGCCTGCCGCCGACCGGTTGGAGCGACAGGTGCGGCAGGAATGGTCGAAATCCGGGTCGGCGACCATGGACCTGCTGCTCAAGCGGGGGCAGGACGCGCTGGATGTCGACAATGTTGAGGCTGCCTTAGAGCATTTGACCGCTTTGACTGATCATGCGCCCGAGTTTGCGGAAGGCTGGCACACCCTCGCCTTGGCCTTTTACCGCGCCGACCAGTTTGGTCCGGCAGCAGACGCGTTGGAGCGGACATTGGCGCTGAACCCAGAGCATTTCGGCGCGTTGCGCGGATTGGGCGCGATATTCGAACAGGTCGACAAACCCTATCTTGCGTATGACGCCTATTCGCGGGTACTCAACCTGCGACCGCACGATTCCGACGTGATCGACGCGTTGGAGCGGTTGGAGCTTCGGGTGAACGGGCAGTCGCTTTGATCATCTGACGCCCGAGCAGGACGGCAAAGGACGTCAATATGGCCGGACATGCGCGGGTTGCGGCCATTCTTGGCCCGACCAACACAGGAAAAACCCATTACGCCATTGATCGAATGCTGGGCTATCGAACTGGCATGATCGGCTTGCCGCTGCGTCTTTTGGCGCGCGAGGTTTATGACAAGATCGTCGCGGCGCGAGGCCCGTCGGTGGTGGCATTGGTCACCGGTGAAGAACGCATTGTACCGCCGCGTGCCCAGTATTGGGTCTGCACGGTCGAGGCTATGCCAGAAGGCATGGGGTGCGATTTTGTCGCGATTGACGAGATCCAGCTATGTGCTGATCCGGAGCGGGGGCATGTTTTCACCGACCGGCTTTTGCGAATGCGGGGCTTGCAGGAAACGCTGTTCATGGGGGCCGATACGATGCGCGGCTCGATTGGCGCTTTGGTGCCCGGTGTCGAGTTTGTGCGCCGCGAGCGGATGAGTCAGCTGTCCTACACGGGCTCGAAGAAGGTCAGCCGCCTGCAGCCGCGCACGGCTATTGTCGGGTTTTCGGTCGACAACGTCTATGCCATTGCCGAGCTGTTGCGGCGCCAAAAAGGTGGTGCGGCTGTGGTCATGGGCGCGCTGTCGCCTCGGACGCGAAACGCGCAAGTGGATTTGTATCAGAACGGTGAGGTGGATTTTCTGGTGGCGACTGATGCCATCGGGATGGGCCTAAATCTGGACATCAATCATGTCGCCTTTTCTTCGCTGACCAAGTTTGACGGGCGTCGAATGCGGCCTTTGATGCCAAATGAATTGGCGCAGATTGCGGGACGTGCCGGGCGGGGCATGTCGCACGGCACATTTGGGGTCACTGGTGAGGCTGGACCGTTGGCCGAAGAGGTGGCCGAGGCCATCTGCAATCACAGGTTTACGCCGTTAAAGAAGCTTAACTGGCGCAATGCAGATCTGCGGTTTGGTACGATTGACGCGCTGATCTCCTCGTTGGAGGAAAGCCCGAAGGACGAATTGTTGCTCAAGGCCCGCGAGGCAGATGACTTTCAGGCGCTTAAGGCTTTGAGTGCAATTGCCGAGGTTCAGGCGCGTGCATCGGACCCGAAATCGGTGCAACTTTTGTGGGATGTTTGCCGGATTCCCGATTTCCGTGGGATAAGTCACGCGGAACATGCCGGGCTTTTAGAAGTTATTTACGGGCATTTGCACCAACGTGGGGCGATCCCAGATGATTTTCTTGGTCGGCAGGTCAACCGGATTGACCGGACAGATGGCGATATTGACACACTGTCGAAACGGTTGGCGTATATCCGCACATGGACTTATGTCGCGCAGCGGAAAGCGTGGGTGCATGACGAAAGCCATTGGCGTGAGCAGACACGCGCTGTAGAAGACCGACTGTCGGACGCGCTGCACGAGCGCCTGACCCAAAGATTTGTTGACCGGCGCACATCCGTGCTCTTGCGGCGGTTGAAACAGAAGGAGGCCCTTTTGGCCGAAGTGAATGACAAAGGTGAAGTCACCGTCGAAGGCGAATTCGTCGGTAGGCTTGAGGGCTTCCGGTTCCGTCAGGACAAGGATGCAACTGGACAAGAAGCCAAGACGCTTAAGACAGCGTCCTTGCAGGCGCTTGCTCCGCATTTCCATCTGCGGGCGGATCGGTTCTATAATGCACCCGACACCGAGATGGATTTCACCGAGCAGGGTGGTCTCATGTGGGGCGATCAGGCGGTGGGCAAACTTGCCGCTGGTGATGATCCGTTGAAGCCGCGCGTCGTCGCATTTGTTG
The DNA here is from genome assembly GCA_947503115.1 of uncultured Marivita sp. Lineage (GTDB taxonomy): Bacteria > Pseudomonadota > Alphaproteobacteria > Rhodobacterales > Rhodobacteraceae > Marivita. Next base: position 25,023 of record CANNCS010000047.1, on the reverse strand, counting down.
ACGATGAAGCTGGTGCCGATGTCGCGTCCAAGGTGCAGCGCCGATTGCAGCACTTCATTGACCGTAAGATTGCGGCCTTGTTCGAGCCGCTGATCAATCTACAGAAAGACGAGACCCTGAACGGTCTGGCGCGAGGCTTTGCCTTCCGTATGGTCGAGTCGATGGGTATCCTGCCGCGGGCTGACGTGGCTGATGATGTAAAAGCGCTGGATCAGGATGCGCGCGGGATGCTGCGCAAACATGGAATCCGCTTTGGCCAGTTTACGGTGTTCATGCCATTGCTGCTCAAGCCTGCGCCAACGCGGTTGCGGTTGGTGCTTTGGAGCCTTGCAAAGAACTTGGATGTGTTCCCCGAGGCGCCGCCTCCGGGATTGGTGACGGTGCCGAACATGACGGGCACGCCTGCCGAACACCATACGGTGTCTGGCTACCGCGCTGCGGGTGATCGGGCGATCCGGATCGACATGCTGGAACGTCTGGCGGATCTTTTGCGTGCGCAGGACAGCCGGGGCGGTTTCGAAGCGAACCCTGACATGTTGTCGATCACTGGTCTGACCTTGGAGCAGTTCGCGGATCTGATGGGTGGCCTGGGCTACAAGGCCGAAAAAGGCGAGCGCGAGAAAGTGCGTGCCGTTGACGCCGTTGTCCCCGAAGCGAATACCGCTGCCGCGGTTGAGCAGGACGCTGCGACCGATGGTGCCGTGCCGGTCGAAGACACACCCGTGATGGACGCAGGGCAGGAAGCAGCACCCGGTGCGAATGCAGTGCCGGAAGCGGCTGATGTGTCTGATGCTGCAGCCGCAACGCCCGAAGATGGTGTTGCGCCGGTGGCCGATGCACCCAGCGATGCTGCGGCTGCAACGACTGCTCCGGCCAATTCGGAAACCGAAATTGACCCGGGTGCTGCGCCTGATGCCGCATTGGCCGGGCCGGAGACCGAAGTCTTTTACACCTTCACATGGCGGGGCAACCGCGCTGATCGGCAACCGCGCCGAGAAGGTGGCACTGGCAAAGGTCGCCGCGACGGGGGCAAGCCGCAGGGCGACCGCCCGCGTGGCAAGGGTAAGCCTAAGGGTAAAGGCCAATCGCCGCGCGATACGGGTGCAAAAACCTTCCAGGCGCGCCCGCCCAAGAAGGAAAAGCCGATTGATCCCGACAACCCCTTTGCTGCGGCCCTCATGGGGCTGAAGACCAAGGACTGAGTTGGTCGAGCCGGTTCAGAAGCTTCGGATCGACAAGTGGCTATGGCATGCGCGTTTCTTCAAGACGCGCAGCCTAGCCGCAAAGATCGTATCCGGGGGCAAACTGCGCGTGAACGGTCAGCCGATTTCCAAACCGGCCTATATGGTTTCGGCGTCGGATGTGTTGACCTTTCCGCAAGCCAATGACGTTAGAGTGATCAAGGTAGTGGCCATGGGTGAACGTCGCGGTCCGGCGCCCGAGGCGCAACTCCTTTACGAAGACCTCGATCCGCCAAAACCGCGTGAGGCTGTGGTAGAACAAGTGCCGCGTTTCGAAGGTAAGGGGCGTCCGACGAAGAAAGATCGTCGCGCCATGCAACAAACCCGGACAGACCTTCTTGAATGATTTTTCCGAGTGGCTTAGCTAGCTTGCGAACGACCGATGGAAGACGTGCATGACCTATATTGTCAATGATGCCTGCATTGCCTGCAAATACACCGACTGTGTAGAAGTTTGTCCTGTGGACTGCTTCTACGAAGGCGAGAACATGCTGGTGATCCACCCGGACGAATGCATCGATTGCGGTGTGTGTGAACCGGAGTGTCCGGCAGATGCCATCCGGCCGGATACAGAGCCGGACATGGACAAGTGGGTCGAATTCAATCGCAAATACGCAGAACTTTGGCCGGTGATCATCACCAAGAAAGACCCGCTACCCGAAGCGGAAGAGCGTGATGGCGAGAATGGTAAGCTTGAAAAGTACTTTTCAGAAGCACCCGGCGAAGGCGGATAATGATTCGCCGAAAGTCCAGTTGGTGGATTGAATTTAAGGCTTAAGTGTCTGTAAATGAATGTGTTTATCGCGCTTTTTGCGCCACTACCGCGTGGGCTAATTTTGTGTTATACTTTATCCACAAATGACACCTATGGGACGCACGCCGTTGCTGGCGTATGGCAAATAAGCTGACTTAAGCTTGTCTTATACTCTGAATGAAACGATCGGAAGCGAAGCCTCCGTTCGGTTCTTTTTGTCTGTGTCGCATGGGCGCACGCCAAGGAAGGTTCTGAATGACCAAATCGAAAAAATCCGAATTCCGTCCGAATGATTATGTTGTGTATCCGGCACATGGTGTCGGTCAAATCGTGTCAATCGAAGAACAGGAAATTGCCGGCATCACGCTTGAGCTGTTTGTGATTTCGTTCGAGAAAGACAAGATGACCCTGCGCGTTCCAACGCACAAGGCCACGGAAATCGGAATGCGGTCGCTGAGTTCTCCTGACGTGGTGAACCAGGCGATGAAAACGCTGAAGGGTAAGGCCAAGGTCAAGCGGGCCATGTGGTCGCGCCGTGCTCAGGAGTACGAACAGAAGATCAACTCGGGTGATCTTATCGCGATTGCTGAAGTGGTTCGTGACTTGCACCGTGCCGACGACCAGCGCGAGCAAAGCTATTCCGAGCGCCAGCTTTACGAAGCCGCTCTTGAGCGCCTGACCCGCGAAGTTGCAGCGACGTCCGGCGGTGACGAGCTGGCGGCGGCCAAGCAGGTTGGCGACGTTCTGATGTCGCGGGCACCTGCTGCGGCGTGATCGTCACATACCAGGTTAGACAAAAACGGCCCCAACGCGGGCCGTTTTTTTATGCGGCGTCGTTGTTGGAGCTTTCAAGGGCGCTGAGCAAGGACGCTTCGAGCTCTTTCTCCAACTCTTTGGCGCGGGCAATATAGGCGTCGTTCTGGGCGGATGGGATGTTTGGATCCCAAAGTTCCGCCAGTTCCCGCACCGTGTAGCGGTCGTGTTGGTAAAACAGTTTCTCAGCTTCCGATGCTTCGTATTCGGACAGACCGATGTTTTCGAGCACATAGCGGCCGGCACGCAGAGAACTGTCGAACAGTTCGCGAACGATGTCGTTCGCGCCTGCCTGATATAGCCTGTAGGTGTGGGTGCGGTCGCGTGAGCGGGCCACGATGTGGATGTCGGGGCGCACGCGGCGGGCGTAGGTCACAAGGCGCTCGGCTGCTATTGGATCATCCAGTGCCACCATCAAAACCCGTGCGGTGTCGATACCGGCGGCGTGCAGCAAATCGGGACGCAACGGGTCTCCGAAGAAGCCTTGGTACCCAAATTTCCGCATCAGCTGAATTGTTTGCAGGTTGTTGTCGATCACCACCGTCTTGGCCCCGACCGATTGGACCAGGCGGTTGACGATTTGCCCAAAGCGCCCAATGCCTGCGATGATCACGGTGCCTTGTTGGTCAATCTTGTCATGTTTGAGATCGCCATCCGAGTCCTGCATGCGCTTGGACAGGTGTTCATAGAGGATAAAAGCCAGCGGTGTGATCAGCATCGATAGTGCCACGATCAACAACAACCGATCCGCGACAAAACCCGGCAGGATGGATTGCTGGAGCGAGAACGAGATCAACACAAATCCGAATTCACCCGCTTGTGCCAATCCGAGTGTAAACAGCCACTGATCCCGCCCGCGAAGTTTGAAGGCTCGGCCCAGCACGTAAAGGATCACTCCCTTGAGCAACATGATCCCAAGAGCGAGCGCAAGGATGGTAATCGGTTCCGAGAATAAGAGACCGAAGTCGATCCCAGCACCAACGGTTATGAAGAAGAGACCCAGCAATAGCCCTTTGAAGGGTTGTATGTCTGATTCAAGTTCGTGCCGGAATTCGCTGTTGGCTAGCACGACGCCAGCGAGGAATGTGCCGAGGGCAGGGGAAAGACCCACAGCCGTCATCAGAAAAGCAATGCCGATGACAATGAGAAGGGCCAGCGCGGTGTACATCTCGCGCAGGTGAGCGGCATGGATGAAGCGGAACAGTGGCCGCGCGCCATAGACGCCGCCGACGATAATCAGTGCGACCGCCCCAAGGGTCACCAGCGTGACGCCCCATCCGGGCAACCCTTCGATCAGAGACACGCTGTGGCCATGAGCGTCATCCACATGTTCCAAAGCCGTACGCGAGATCGATCCGTCGGGGTTCAAAGACGGTCCAATCGGGACGGCAAGTAGCGGCAGGATGATGAGCATCGGGATAACCGCGATGTCCTGTGTCAACAGCACTGAGAAGGTCGAGCGCCCACCGCTCGTTTGCATCAGTCCTTTTTCACTAAGTGTTTGTAGAACGATGGCGGTCGATGACAGTGCGAAGATCATTCCGATCGCAAGGGCGGTTTGCCAGATAAAGCCGAGGTAGAGAGCACCCGTCATCACGGCGAGCATGGTGATGATCACCTGAAGGCCGCCAAGTCCAATCAACCTGTGTCGCATATCCCAAAGCGCGCGCGGGTCGAGTTCGAGACCGATCAGGAAAAGCATCATCACGACGCCAAATTCGGCAAAGTGCTGTAAATCGGTCGTATCCGCGACAAGCCCCAGCCCCGGCCCAATGGCCACACCAGCCAGCAGGTACCCGAGCACCGACCCCAACCCCAGACGCGCGGCAATTGGAACCGCGATCACCGCTGCAAGCAGGAAGACCGACGCTAGGAAAAGAAACTCACCCATTCTGATAATGCCTTTCGCGTTGCCGCAAGCATGCCGGGTCTTGTATGGAAATGGCAACCTTACGGACCACAGAGTGCCAATTTATGTGGCAAGTTTCCAATTGGCGCCTAAGGCTTTGGCGTTCGGCGGTGGTCTTAGCCGTCCGGCATGTCCAACACGACGTTCCGGCCGTTCTTGGAATACTGCAAAGCGCTTTCGCTGATGGCTGCCACTCGACCGCCATCCAACCTGTCTCCAACCTTTACCTTTTGGTAACGACCATTGGATAGCCGGACCAAAGCGCGACGGTTCGACGATTTCCCATAGATGCCAATCAGGTTGATACGACGCAGGTTGATTGCGTTCGACACGGTGGCCTGTCGCGCCACGTTGGCGGTCGATGGAATGTTAGGTTGAACGGTACGCGGCGCAACCGCTGCGACCTGCGTAACTTCGGCAGGCGCGGATTGCTGGGTTGCGCGCGTCTTCTCTACAATTTGGGAAAAGTTGCGGGGGCGCGTAACCGGTGCAACAGACTGCACGACCGCGAATTGAGTGGCTTCCGGTTGAGACTGTTCTTCTTCGGCTTTGAGTGTTTCGGGACGCGCCACAGGGCGCAGAGCCGCAAGTTCAGCCAAAGTGCGACCAGCCAGTTGTGCCCGTTCGTTGCCTTCGATCAGACCGCCTGGACGGAGGCGTGGGCGGAACTGCTCAAGCTCGGGTGCGACAGTCGATGTCGCTGCATCGTCAGTAGGGGTGGTTGGCGCGACATCCTGAATGGGGCGTGCCGGCGGCACGACCGGTGGCAAGCCTGCGAAAATACGCACGCCGTCGGGGTTCACAGCCCCTTCGGGTGTGGCAATTACCAATCCGCGGTCATCCAGCGTAAACCGCGTGCCCGGAGCTGCGGGATTGGGTTGGGACAGGTAGGTCTGGTCGTTGCGCAAGCTATCGGTACCGGGCAGCGCAATCGCATCGAACTGCTGAACGCGGCCGTCAATGGATGCGACGTAGAGGTCGTCCAACGTGGTCTGTGTCGGAGTAGATGGCTCTTCGGGGGAGCGCTGCCAAATCCCGGTTGCGGCGTAGCGCGCATCGGCCTCTTCAGGTGTTAGGGCAGCGGGAGGAGGCAGCACATCGGTTAATCCGCCCATTGTGTCTGAAGGCGCTTCGATCACTTCAAGACCCGCTATTTGCAGTCCAGTGTCTTCATCTGGTGGTGCAGTAACCGACCCGTCGAGCGGCAAAAGCTCAACATCCGGTAGGCGGGCAATTGAGGGTGTGTCAGAGTCGCGGTCGAAGAAGCGCGAGATGCCTTCGTCCAGAAAAACGCTGGCCCATGCCGCGACTGCCAAAAGAAAGATCAGTAGCGCACTGGTAAGCATCAAGCCAAGGAAGCGCGGTTTGCCGCCGATCTGTGGTTCGGTCCGCGCACCAAACATGGTCATTCGAGCGCGCTCATCTCGAACCGGGGTTTCTACTTCATGCTCAGGGTCATTCTTGCTGCGCGCACGGATCGCGGCAATTCGAGCAAGTGCAGCGCGTGCAGGTTCCGGATCGTGCCGAGCTGTCGGCGCGGCGGGCGCTGGTGGGGGAGGTGCGGTCTCTGCAACCGGTGGCACAGGCTTGTCGGCGGTCGCGTCGATTTTGGGTGCTTTGGCTTTACGACGACTGAAGAAACCCAAGCCCTTGCGGTCGGCGGGCTCTTCTATGGCATCAACTTGCAAGACAGGTGCTGTCACATCGCTGTCGCGGGTCGACTTGCGCGCGCCGCCCAGTTTGAAACGCGGCGCAGCTTGTGCGTCAGCCGTAGTCGCATCTACGCGTGGAGCAGCGGGCGGATCCGCCGGTGAGGGCGCTTCGCGGGAGGCGCGGATTGATGCGAAGGACGGTGGGGGCGACGCATCAACGCTTGGCGGTGTCAACGTCGGTTGTGGTGCCACTGGTGGTGAAGGGGGTTCTGGAATTTGCGCCGGTTCTTCGTAAGCATCCGCATCCGCAATCCCAGGAACAAGTGCGGCGTCGGCATCCGGTGAGGTGTCGTCTGCCGCTGTATCAATCTGCGGCTCTGCCTCGATCTCGGGTTCCGTCGTTGGCAGTGCGAGAACCGCTGGATGCTCGGGGTCTTGTGTGTCGCCGCTATCGTCGATCTGTTCGTCCAGAACGGCAGGCTGCGGTGGAACCACCGGAGCCGCGACAATGACCATCGGTTCTATGTCTTTCTGGGGCGTCGCGCCGGTCCAACTTGCTGCAGTGCCAAAGAACACATCGCCTAGGAATTCGCCGTCAGGGGCCGTCGCTACATAGCAGACCGGATCGAAATGATGGCTTTTGGCAAACGCTTCCGCCTCGTCCAGCGTTTCGTTGGCAACCGCTGCCACATGAATCTGGCCGTCTTTGTGCGACCAGTCATATCTAAGCTCATCAACGGTATAGGGCGTAGCGCCATCAAGCGCGGCGCGTATATCACGCTGTAAAGCATCACCGGTTTGGCCGCCATCAGGAAACGAGAGGTACTTGATCTGCTCGTTTGGAATGATGAGCTTGACCTTCCCGCCATCCGGGGACAGCGCATCGGCATCCGACCGGAGCGCGGCTAAAGCGCAACGCAAGTCGGCCGCATCCAAAGCGACATCACCAACGGGTGCCCAGCCACCGGAAACGCGGCGCAGCAGCGAGATGCCTTCGAAAGAAAGAGTCAGGGCAAAGTCTGGCGTCATGCGATTATTTTAGCAGTCCTTTGCGTGGGATGGGAGTCACTTACACACCTGTTAAACGCGAAGAGGCGATCTTCCGCGCGGGGAAAATTCTGTGCTTGTCGGCAGCACGCCGAGGGGGGATGGTTGGCCTATTGCTCTCAAGAAAATAGAGGTCTTCATGTCCAAAGTCACAGGTTTCTTTACCACTCTTGCTTTGGTGATCGGAATGTCGCCGGTTTGGGCGGAAACAACTGGGCAGATCACAGTTACAGGAGAGGGCAGTGTTTTTGCAGTTCCGGATATGGCTCTGATCTCAATGGGGGCTTCTGCAGAGGCGGACACTGCAAAACGAGCAATGGATCAGACTTCGGCAATCACTTCGGCGATTCTTAATAAATTGACGGATACAGGAGTTGCCGAGCGTGATATTCAAACCTCGGATCTTAATCTCATGCCGTTATGGTCGAATCGCACGTCATCGGAAAATCGTCCGAAGATCGAGGGCTATCAGGCGTCGAACCGTGTGACTGTCCGCGTGCGCGATCTGGATGCTTTGGGAGGTATTCTGGATGCTGTTTTATCGGATGGCGCAAACCAGCTTGGTGGATTGCAGTTTCTTGTATCCGATCCCGAACCTCTGCTGAACGAGGCACGCGTCAAGGCCGTGGCAGATGCGCGGGCGCGCGCAGAGTTGTTCGCGGCAGCAGCCGGGGTACAGCTAGGTCCATTGCTTAGCCTGAACGAAGGAGGCGCACAAATGCCGCGCCCCGAGATGATGGGTATGGCGCGGATGGCAGATGCCGAGGTGCCGGTTGCGCGTGGTGAGACAGAACTGCGTGCAAGTGTGACACTTGTCTACCAGATCCAATCGCATTGAACTGATGGCTATTCCGGTGTTCTGTCGGTGCCTATAGTGGATTAAAAAAGTATGAGCAGTACGCCAAAGGATCGTCATGGCACGCCATCCGGCACAACCTGAGACCGTCAACATCTTGATCGTGGGGCAAATGGGTCGCTTGGCCTATGAAGCGCTCTTGTTTGCATTGTCGCTCAGGCACAGCACCAAAGACCCCAGATTCAAGCTTTTTGTCGCCGAACCACGCTCTGGCCCGATGTGGCGGACCGATCCAACGATCCGCCCCGAACCATTGCGCGAGATGTTGCAATCTCAGGGCGCGACGATCTTGCCGTTTCAGACAAACCATTTCGGCAGCGACTATCCGTATGGCAACAAGATCGAAGCCTTGTTTGCCATGCCCAAAGGCGAGCCGTTCATTTTCTTTGACACCGACACATTGGTGACCGGGGAATTGGGTGACGTGCCGTTCGATTTCTCGCGTCCGAGTGCGTCGCTTAGGGTCGAGGGAACGTGGCCGCAAATTGAACTATACGGTCCCGGATACGCTGAGATTTGGCAATCGCTCTACAATCGGTTTGGTCTGAACTTTGAAAGCTCTCTCGATCTGGAACAGCCGGATGAATATTGGCGGCGATACCTCTATTTCAACGCGGGCTTCTTCTATTACACATGCCCGCATGTCTTTGGGCAGGAATTCCTTGAGATGGCCCTGTCGATCTGGAAAGAACCGCCGCCTGAACTGGTGTGCCAGCAATTGATGCCCTGGTTGGATCAGATCGCGTTGCCGCTTGTCATTCACAAGCTGGGTGGGGGGCGCAATGCACTTCCCGAGGGGTATCTCGATGGCCAGACAACGGTGCACTACCGGAACATGCCTTTGTTGTTCGCTCGCGAGAGTGATGCCGTGGTTGATTTGTTGGAGGAGATTTCAGCGCCGAACCCGATCAAGCGTTTGTTAAAGGATTATGAGCCGTTCAAGCGGATGATCTATCAAAACCGCGGCCATAAAGTGCGCGGCTTGTTCGATCGCGAACACTTACCAACGCGCGAACAACCAATCCGTCAGAAGATCAAGAAAAACGGTTTCTGGATGGTGTAAAACATCGCCGCGGAGAACAAAAAGATGTTGCTGGAAAAGTGTTTACTTACGCTTGCCATGCCGTAACCTGCTCAATGAAACCGCCCCTGCAGGCGGCAGGCCGTTTGATATGCTCGGTCGATCAGGGCTATTTTAGTCGGAACATATTATTCGGAGGCCAATATGGCATTTCTCTCTTCCTTTACGATTGATCCGACAGACGACCCGATCATTGATGTTTTGGTTGATGGTTACGTTTGGGATTTGTCCGAAACGACGACGATCACCTGGGCGCTTGCCGATGGATTGAATCCGGATCACGTCTGGGAAGACCGTGCTGGCGCAATCCAGACCTTTGCAACCGCGCTTGCGTCGATCGAACAGTTCATCAACGTCGAATTCGATTACCTAGGCGATTTTAGCCGCCCTGACACCGCAGGTCAGGCAGGGGCCGATATTGTCTACACGTTGGACAATACCGAAGTCGATGACGGCACGCTGGCCTACGCCTATTACCCGGGCCCAGAGCCGTTTACACGGTTCGAACAATACGAGACCGAAGGCGGCGACGTTTTTATGAACTTCTCGGCTGATCTTATCGCGTCATCAAGCTTTGAGCCCGGGTCGGACGGGTTTTACACAGTTATTCACGAGATCGGCCACGCGTTGGGGCTGAAGCATCCGTTCGATACCAGTCTGGGACGACCGACACTTGATCTTTTGGATCAGACATTGGTGCGGGATTTCGACTGGTTTACGATGATGTCTTACTCGGACCAGTACGAGAACGAACTGGAGCGATGGGATCCGGCCACGCCAATGGTCCTCGATGTGTTAGGGCTTCAGTTTCTTTACGGGGTCAACCCAGAGACAAATGCTGGTGACTCGACCCTCGCGCTGACCAGTGAAGATTTTTACTACACGATCTGGGATGCAAGCGGGGACGACCGTGCAGATGCGTCCGGACAGTCTGAAGGTTGGACAATCTTCCTGCCTGATTTCGCCATCAGTCCAACGGTCGGTACGTTGACCGGATTTGCTTTGCCGTCGGACCAGTTCGATGAAACGCTTGTCGATTCCGAACCGACAGAAATGGTCTGGCTGATGGGAGACATCGAGAACGCCACGGGGTCGCGTTTCAACGATTGGATCAACGGCAATGTATTTGACAATGATCTTCGTGGGGGCGAAGGCGATGACGAACTTGAAGGTTATGCTGGCAATGATGTGATTGATGGCAACGGTGGCATCGATCTGGCCTATTACGTTGGCGACAATTCTTCCTACACCCTGACAATTTCTGCAGATGCGATCACGGTTCAAGACCGTCGTGCCGATGGCACCGGCACAGACACATTGCGCAATGTCGAATTGGTCGAGTTCTACACCGGCGACGAACGACAGACATTGGACCTGCAACAGTTTGGTGGACCTGCGGCATTGACTGGTGCTCAACTGGAAAGCTTTGTCGAGCTCTATATCGCCTACTTCAACCGAGCGCCGGATGCGCTGGGGCTGAACTTCTGGGGGACGGCTTTAGCAAATGGCACCTCATTGGAAGAAATGGCGTCGCTCTTCATCGATCAAGCTGAAACCCGCGCAACCTATCCTGATGGTTTGTCCAACGATGCGTTTGCGACAGCAGTTTATGACAATGTACTTGGACGGGTGCCAGATCAGGACGGGTTTGATTTCTGGGTTGGAGTTCTGAACTCGGGTGGCGTCGGCCGCGATCAGTTCATTCTGGCGGTTCTGGAAGGGGCCAAAGCGGGCGCGCCGACGGGCGCATCGCAAGAGTTTATCGACCAACAGCAAGCGGATCGGGCGTTCCTTGCGGACAAGACCGATATTGGTGCGCTTTACGCCGTGCATCGGGGTATGTCGGATGTTGATAACGCGATTGCCGTTATGTCGGAATTCGATGGATCGGGCAGCAGTTTGGCGGCGGCGGTTGCCACAATAGACGACTTTTATGCAGAGGCTCTTGATCCAACGTCTGGCGGGTTCCTGATGCCTGTGGTGGGTGTTCTGGACAATCCCTTCGACGTGATTGCATGATGGGGGTCGGGTAAATCCCGACAGTCTGTGGCGCAGTACGACGCGCGGTGTCCACTAAGAACCCTCAAGGAGTCCGGCATGGCGGATACGGTCTGGATCGAACAGTTTCACGGCCTCAGCACGTTACCGCAAAAAGTCAAAGACCAACTGGTGGCTGAAAGCGCTGTTATGACGGTCCCGGCAGGAGTGGCCGTGTTTGGACCGGGTGCTGTTCCGGACAATCTGTTGTTTTTGCTCAAGGGGCGTGTACGGGTCCAGCAAACATCAGAAAGTGGTCGAGATATTGTGCTTTACCGGGTCGAAGCCGGGGAAAGCTGCGTTTTGACCACGGCTTGCCTGCTGGCGCATGAACCTTATTCAGCCGAAGGTCTTACCGAGACAGAGGTCACCGCTGTTGCCATCCCAAGAGGCGCTTTCGATCGTTTGATGGCGTCGTCGCGGGAATTCCGGGAATTTGTTTTGACGGCCTATGCCCGCCGCATCACTGACTTGTTTCGTGTGATCGACGATGTGGCCTTTGGGCGGATTGACGTAAGACTGGCTGCGCGGTTGATCAGCCTGGCACCCAAGCAAGACGATCTTGCTGCCACTCATCAACAACTGGCGACAGAACTCGGGACAGCGCGTGAAGTGATCTCGCGCGTTTTGCACGACTTCCAAAAACGCGGCTTCGTCGCCCAGTCGCGCGGGAAGATCACCTTGCTCGACCGCACCAGCCTATCACGTTTGGCCGAAAGCGTCTGAGTTTTTGGCACGTATATCCGGGCAGATCACATCTGATCGCGACTTAGGTGACAATATCACTGAAGGGTGCTGATCAAAGGCGTAGCACAGAGTCAAATTTGATTCTGGAGGAACTCGCCATGACCGCAAATGTTGGAACTCTCGACCGGACTCTGCGCGCCATTCTGGGACTTGTGCTGCTGTATCTTGCCTTTGCCAGTGGCCTGCCGCTCTTTGATGGTGCTCTCTTCAAGTACGGTGCTGCTGTGATTGGCATTGTGATGCTGGTTGTCGCAACAGTGCGTGTTTGCCCGCTCTATTCCATTTTCGGCATCAAGACCTGCCGCGTCTGATCGGCCTTGGATTCTACACTTTCCTTAAAGGAGACACTCATGACACAGTATCCCGTGAACATGTCCGTTACGCCTGACGTATCGGCCCATTTCGACGACGCCACCAACACGATCAGCTATATCGTCAAAGACCCGACCTCGGACGCCTGTGCGATTGTCGACAGCGTCATGGACATTGACTATGCGGCAGGGCGGATCACCTATGACCACGCCGATGCGCTGATTGCGGAAATTCAGGAACGCGGCCTCAAGTTGGAATGGATCATCGAGACCCATGTCCATGCCGATCACCTGTCGGCGGCGCCCTACATCCAGGACAAGCTGGGTGGAAAAATCGGTGTTGGGTCGCAGATCATGGTCGTGCAGGACACATTCGGCAAAGTCTTCAACGAAGGCACTGAGTTCCAGCGTGATGGCAGCCAGTTCGACAAATTGTTCGAGGATGGTGACACCTACAAGATCGGCAATATGGATGCATTTGCCATCTACACCCCTGGTCACACGCCGGCGTGCATGGTGCATGTGATGGGCAATGTGGCCTTTGTCGGCGATACGCTGTTCATGCCAGATGGTGGTTCGGCGCGTGCGGATTTCCCTGGTGGCGATGCGGGCACTCTTTACGATAGCATCCAAAAGGTGCTGACACTGCCCGACGACATGCGGCTGTTCATGTGCCACGACTACGGCCCCAATGGTCGGGACATTCAGTGGGAAACCACAGTGGGTGAAGAAAAGGCGCACAACATCCACGTCGGTGGTGGAAAGTCGAAAGAGGACTTCGTCACTTTCCGAACCGAGCGGGATGCGACGTTGGACATGCCCAAACTGATCATTCCGTCGCTGCAGGTGAACATGCGTGCTGGCGAAGTGCCACGCGACAAGGATGGTCGCCCCATGCTCAAGGTGCCTGTGAACGCGCTTTGATCCAGTGAACCCAAGTGGCGGCGGGATGCCGCCACACCTTTCCATGCAAGCAGGTGAGACCTTCGCAATGCAACTGAACAAGATTAACGATGCGCTCACCGTGAGCCCGCAAATCACTGCCGACGACATTCCCGCACTGAAAGAGGCGGGTTTTCGGTCTTTAATCTGCAACCGCCCCGACGGCGAAGGTGCGGATCAACCGACCCATGAGGAAATCGAAACCGCAGCCAAGGCGGCGGGTCTTGAGGTGCGCTATCTGCCGGTGCAATCCGGCTTGGTACGGGACGAGGACGCGGTGGCCTTTGGCGCGGCGCTTAGGGACCTACCGGGGCCCGTTCTGGCCTATTGCCGCTCTGGTACCCGTTCAGCTACGCTTTGGTCACTGAGCCAAGCCAAGGGGCTGCCAATGGCGGAAATCCTCGGCGCGACAAAGGCGGCAGGTTATGACATGAATGGCGTTGCACGGCGGATTGCCAATGGTGGCAAGACACCAACCGATACCGGTGACGCAAAATTCGACGTGGTGATTGTCGGGGGCGGTGCCGGAGGCGTATCGGTTGCAGCCAGCCTCAAGGCGCGAAAACCCGGTCTGTCGATAGCGATCATCGATCCGGCGGATATTCATTACTATCAACCCGGATGGACCATGGTAGGCGGCGGCATTTTTGATGCGCAGGACACCGCCAAGACAATGGGGTCTCTGATCCCGCAAGGCGTGCATTGGATCAAGTCCGCGGTGGCAGCGTTCGAGCCCGAGAATGACGCAGTGATCCTCGATGGATGCCGTGTCGTGAAATATGACCGGCTGGTGGTTTGCCCGGGTCTCAAACTGGACTGGGGCAAGATCGAAGGTCTGGAAGAAACTCTTGGCCGCAATGGTGTCACTTCAAATTATCGCTATGATCTGGCGCCATATACATGGCAGCTTGTCAACGAGTTGAAAGAAGGTCGGGCGCTGTTCACCCAACCGCCGATGCCGATCAAATGCGCTGGCGCACCGCAGAAAGCGATGTACCTGTCGGGCGATGCCTGGTTCCGCAATGGCGCTCTCAAGAACATCGACATCCAGTTCATGAACGCAGGCGGTGTGCTGTTCGGGGTGAAAGATTACGTCCCCGCGTTGATGGAGTACGTCAAGAAATACGATGCTTCGCTCAATTTCTTTCACAACCTGATCGCGGTTGATGGTCCGGCGAAGAAAGCCACGTTTGCGGTCAATGCACCGGATACCGATCCGACCACGGTTGAAGTGGAATTTGACATGATGCATGTCTGCCCGCCTCAAACCGCGCCAGATTTTATCCGCGTTTCGCCTTTGGCTGATGCGGCCGGATGGGTTGATGTCGATCAAGCCACCCTTCGTCATAAACGCTATGATAACATTTGGTCGCTGGGTGATGTGATGAACGCGCCAAATGCGAAGACAGCGGCGGCGGCGCGTAAGCAGGCCCCGACCGTGGCGGACAATATCGTAGCCGACATCCGGGGGCGGTCTGCTGTGGCGCAATATGACGGGTACGGATCGTGCCCATTGACGGTGGAGCGTGGCAAGATCGTGCTGGCCGAATTCGGGTATGGTGGGGCGCTCAAGCCGAGTTTCCCAAGCTATCTGATCGACGGTACCAAACCGTCGCGTGCGGCATGGTTGCTTAAGGAAAAGCTGCTGCCGCCGATCTATTGGAAGGCGATGCTAAAGGGCAAGGAATGGATGGCTAAGCCCGAGAAAATCAAGGTAACTGCCGAGTAACCTGTATCTTGCAGCCTGTTTGCGCTGCGCAACACATGTGACGGGCAGGGCCAACTGGCTCTGTCCGCTCCCAATTCGAGAAGACCCATGCTCAACCACCTTCGCGGCTACCTTCCGATCCTCGACTGGGGACGGACCTATGATCGGAACGCGTTTTCCAATGACATGATTGCGGCGGTGATCGTGACGATCATGCTTATTCCTCAATCTTTGGCTTATGCTTTGCTGGCCGGTTTGCCGCCCGAGGCCGGGATTTACGCGTCGATTGCGCCGATCATCCTATATGCGATCTTTGGTACCAGCCGCGCCTTGGCCGTGGGGCCGGTGGCAGTGGTGTCCTTGCTGACGGCTTCTGCCGTGGGGCAGGTGGCTGAGGCGGGAACCGCGGGATACGCCGTCGCTGCGCTGACTCTGGCCTTCCTGTCAGGCGCGTTCCTTGTGCTGCTTGGTGTTTTGCGGCTTGGGTTTCTGGCGAACTTCCTCAGCCATCCGGTGATTGCGGGATTTATCACAGCGTCGGGCATCCTGATCGCGTTCAGCCAGTTGAAGCACCTCTTGGGGGTCTCAGCGCATGGGCACACCTTGCCCGAATTGCTGATGTCTATTGGCGCGCATCTGGGCGAGACAAGCATGATCACTGTGATCATTGGTGTCTCGGCGACGGCATTCCTGTTTTGGGTCCGCAAAGGGCTTAAGCCCGCGCTGCGCGGGCTTGGAGCCTCACCGAAACTGGCGGATGTGCTGACCAAAGCCGGTCCAGTTGCCGCAGTGGCGGTGACCACGATTTCGGTTTGGCTGTTCGGCCTGAACGACAAAGGCGTCAAGATCGTCGGAGAGGTGCCGCAAGGTCTGCCACCGTTGACCTTGCCGGGGTTTTCGCCGGACCTGATTGGCCAATTGCTTATGCCCGCGATCCTTATCTCGATTATCGGCTTTGTTGAGTCTGTGTCCGTCGCGCAAACTCTTGCCGCGAAAAAACGGCAGCGGATCGACCCAGATCAGGAATTGATCGGGCTGGGTGCGGCCAACATCGGTGCCGCGTTCACTGGGGGCTATCCGGTCACAGGTGGTTTCGCCCGATCGGTTGTGAATTATGACGCTGGGGCAGAAACACCCGCTGCGGGTGCGTTCACAGCTGTTGGTCTGGCCATTGCTGCCGTCGCCTTGACCCCACTTGTCTATTACCTTCCCACAGCGACGCTGGCGGCGACCATCGTTGTGGCTGTGCTGAGCCTTGTTGATTTCTCGATCCTCAAGAAAACATGGGGCTATTCCAAGGCAGATTTCACCGCTGTTGCGGCGACGATCCTGCTGACGTTGACCATGGGTGTTGAAGTGGGGGTCGCGTCCGGTGTCGGAATCTCGATCCTGCTGCATCTCTATAAGACGTCGCGCCCACATGTGGCTGAGATCGGTTTGGTGCCGGGTACTCAGCATTTCCGTAACATCCACCGCCACAATGTGGAAACCGACCCGACAGTGCTAAGCCTGCGGGTGGATGAGAGCCTCTATTTCGTCAATGCGCGTTTCCTTGAAGACCTTGTCCAGGCGCGCGTGTCCGAAGGCTGCGCGATCAAGAACGTGATCCTGATGTTCTCGGCGGTGAACGAGGTGGATTTCTCGGCGCTCGAGAGTCTTGAAGCGATCAACCAGCGCCTAACTGAATTGGGTATTGGATTACACCTGTCCGAGGTAAAGGGCCCGGTGATGGACCGTCTGCAAACAACCCATTTCCTGCATGAACTGAACGGACGCGTGTTCCTGTCGCAATATGACGCGTGGCGGGCGATGGTGCCTCTGGCTGACACTGACGAAGCCGCCGAGTAAGCTTCCCAACACCAAGACCCGCGCGAGGAGACCAAGAGATGGCACAGACATCAACAGAGACCCCGGTCACACATCACCGTCTGGAGCATTTCCCGGTGGCGTTCTTTAGCGCGGTCATGGGATTGATGGGCACGTCGCTTGCGGTTGAGGCGGCGGGATTTGCCATGGCTGGGCACATTATCGCTGCGTTTGCCGGTCTGGTATTTGCGACACAAGCCGTGTTTTACGTGCTCAAAGCTATCCGTCATCCGGCTGCCGTCGCGGGCGAATGGAACCACCCGATCAAGCTTGCCTTCTTTCCGGCGATCAGCATTTCGCTGCTTTTGGGGGCAATCGCCTTGCGCGGTACCATGCCTGATCTCGCTGCGATCATCTGGGGGGGCGGGGCAGTGGGGCAGGCGATGCTGACACTGGCGATCGTGACAAGCTGGATCAGCCATCGTGGCTTTGGCGTGGGGCAAATGTCACCCGCATGGTTCATTCCGGCCGTGGGAAACGTGATTGCGCCAATAGCAGGTGTTTCGCTGGGTTTTGTCGACGCAAGTTGGTATTTCTTTGCCATCGGTGTGCTGTTCTGGATCGTGTTGCTCACGTTGGTGTTCAACCGGTTGGTATTTCATGATCCGTTGCCCGGAAAACTTCGACCCACGTTGACGATCCTGATCGCACCTCCTGCCGTGGCGTTTCTTGCGTGGTTGCAATTGAACGGAGGGGTTCTCGATCCTCTGGCCCGTGTTCTTTACAATCTTGGTCTGTTTTTCACCGCTTTGGTGCTGTTGCAGGCAAAGGGGCTTTTACGGCTGGAGTTTGCGCTGTCGTTCTGGGCGTTGTCCTTTCCCATCGCGGCAATGACGATTGCCTCGTTCCGCTACGCTGCTTTGTCCGGAGCGATCACGTTCAACGCTATTGGTTGGGGTCTGCTCGCGCTTCTGTGCGGCATCATCACAGGTCTTGTGTGGCGTACCGGACTGGCTGTTGTCCGTGGTGAAATTTGCCAACCTGAATAGCGTTCATCCAAAAGCGGCGCCTTGCGACAGTCGTGACATTCGGCTTCAGTTTTGTTCCGAACATGAAACATGTCTAGAAACCGCATTGGTATGCGCCTTATCGGTACAAGGTTTTGCAAGGGCGATTAGGGTCCCCTTGTGCCACTTCCCAGAAATCCCTTTCAAAGCCTTGGGTGGCCGCTTTCGAACCTCGGGCATTTGCCCCGTGTAAGGCTGTCTTCCCAGCCGAAAACAACCGATTCAAATGTATTTTCTAAAGACTGAGTCCACTGGAGCCGTTTAGTCCTATGGGTCACTCGTCGGAATCGAAATACATGCCAACTACTTTTGAAGTCATTTTCCTCGGTAACTTGGCTCTGATTGACACGACGCAGGGCAATGAGATCGCTGAAAATGCGTCGGGTTTGTTGGGCAGCTTCGGTACTGCGGCCAACCCACTGAGCAAGAGCATTCAAACTCTGTCGGCAGACCGTTTGAGTGAAGACGATAACAGCACCTATGACACCGACAATGGTGGCGGATATGACTCCTTCCGCATCAATGGAGGAGCGCCGCAAAATTTTGACGCGATTTCCGCTTATGATGCCACCATTACCTATTTCGACGGGACAAACGCCACGATCTCAGCGGTCGTTTTCCAGGACGTCAACGGTAACACCTATCTTGCGCCAGAGCTGTCGTTAAATGCTGATCAGGCAGCACTGACAGCGAAACCGATCCAATCGCTAAGTCTTAACTCTGTGCTCAGCGACACAGGTGATCTGGGTGCAGACCGCGTTCCCGGATTATTTAAGAGCATTGTCGATGGCACAGCCGGAAACGACAACATTACTTGGGGATATGTCGATGGGGACGGGGACTCCATCTCGAATACAAACGACTTTGTTCTTGCTGGCGACGGCAATGATATCATCGATACGGCAGATGGTGACGATGTCATCTATGGTGAACTTGGCAACGATACGATCCTCGGTCGCAACCAAAACGACACGTTGTTTGGTGGGGACGGCGCGGACTCAATCGTCGGTGGGAACGGGAATGACAGTATCTCCGGTGGAGACGGAGACGATCACATTCAATCTGGTGCCGGCTTTGATACCTTGTTCGGCGATGCGGGCTTGGATGTCATTGCGGTTTCTGATGACCATGACACAAACAGCGTTGATGGCGGAGCCGGATATGACCAACTTGTCTTTGCCACACCGACTAGCAATTCAGGGGTAAACGTTGTCTGGACGGGCGACGGGACCGGAACCTACGATTTCAAAACAACCGCTTCCGAAGGAAGATTCACGGGGATCGAACAGTCATCCGGGACGATTTATGCGGATACATATGATGCCTCGGCGGATACGGCAGGTGTCAATGTATATGCACAGGCCGGCGATGACACTGTCACCGGTGGATCGGGTGCTGATAGGGTCTTCGGGGAAGATGGCAACGACACCTTTTGGGGCGGCGATGGAAGCGACACTTTGTTTGGCGGCGCCGGGAACGATTACGGGCTGGGTCAAACGGGTGATGATAGCTTTGTTGGTGATACCGGAGCTGACACATTGTCCGGCGACGCGGGAAACGACACTCTTGATGGCGGTGCCGATAACGACGAACTGACAGGTGGCAGCGGGTCGGACAACATCTTTGGCGGCGACGGCGATGACAGCGTTCGCGGCGACAACATGTGGCTGGATCCAGCGAACTATGCGTCTGTTGTTGGGACGGCCAGCACGCTTTCCGTCACGAACGCGGCCGAGGGGCCGATCGAACTCTGGTATGTCAACACAAGTGGTGTGCTAGAGTTTCGGCAAGCCATCGGTTCCGGTCAAACGGTCAATCAGGCCTCGACTTCGGGCGATAACTTTGTGCTACGCGCACCGGGGGGATGGTATCTCGAGATTGTCGAAGGTGGGAATCAAAGTTTCACCTACGGTGCGGACGGTTTGAATGACACAATTGATGGTGGTGACGGGAATGACATCCTCTTTGGTGAATTCGGCGATGATACTATTTCGGGGAGTGCCGGTGCTGACACCATAGATGGCGGCCATGGCAATGATATCCTTTCCGGTGGCGACGGCAATGATCAGTTCAATTTTAACCCCGGTGAGGGGCTGGACACGGTAAGCGATTTCAATGTCGGAAATACCGGTGCGTTATCCGATGGCGACAGGACCAATAATGATTTCGCTGATCTAACCGGATTCTACGACAGCATCTTTGAAGTCAGGGCAGACCAAGCTGACGACGGCATTCTTAACCAATCGAATAGAACCGACACCAAAGGCAATACCACTGACTATTCGGATAATGCCCTATTTGGTTCCGGGCAGGGCATTGTTTTCACTGGTGCCACAGCAGACAGCAGCTTCTTTGCGACTGACAATACCGGCGTCGTCTGTTTCGCCAAAGGGACGATGATCCTGACAACAGCAGGCGAGAGGCCGATCGAGCGATTGTCACCCGGTGATGTGGTTGTCACCCGTGACAATGGCCCAAAGCCGCTTGTGTGGGTCGCGTCGCGCCAGTTGAGGCAGGGCGATTTAACGCGTTCGCCCAAGCTGCGCCCGATACAGATTGATCCGGAACTTATTGGGGCGTCGCGACCACTGATCGTGTCACCGCAACATGGGGTTTTGTTCCGCAACGAAATAGGAGACGAAACCCTTGTGCGGGCCACACATCTTGCTCGGATGCGCGGTGGAAAGGCGCGTGTCATGCAAGGTTGTCGAGGTGTCAGCTATTTTCATCTCGCCTTTGCGTCGCATCAGATCATTTTTGCGAATGGCGCTGCGACAGAGAGTTTTTATCCAGGTCAGCAGGCGATAATGGGGCTTGCTTCGTCGGCGCGCACAGAGTTTGCCGTGCTATTTCCAGATCTCGAACCGGCCCCAGCACTGGACGCATATGGCAACCATGTTCGTCCTATCGCGCGCTATAGTGACCTACCTGATCACTTGATGGCACTGAATCGAGCCAATTAACGAAGATTTCCAGCACGAATTGTCGGCAAAAATTCGCCAAATAAAGAACAAGGCGAAATCTTACTAATATCATCACATTTTCGCCCAACTACGCACGTACGTCAGAGACGTTAAGTGGCTGTTAACTATTCGCTAGTCTTGGAAACCGTCCTTCGGGATCAAAAGTTCGAAGCGGAATACCGATGCGTATTAACTTAAAATCCCGCACCAGCCTTATGGCTAGGATAGGCAACCCGGACATGATGCGGGCGAATGCGGGCGCGTGTGCGCATCAAGTGATCGAACGTGGTCGGTGGATACCAGGATGAGCATTAGAGCAATTCTCTTTCCTGAACCGATACGGTCCGAGCGGTTGCTGAAAAATATCCGTGACTATTCTCGAGCGGTTGAGACCCTAACGTGGCAGCGGCAAAGCATTTTTGCCGCCATTTCCATTTTGACGGGTCTGTTTTTCGAACCATGGAAAGCAGCGCTCTTCTTTTCCGTCTGCATGTCGTGTGAATACATCGACCTCAAACTGGCTCATCGTGCGAAGAAAATCCCGGATGGCGATGTGAAAATCACCCGCCGGGTGTTTCATGCGTTCACCGCCAATACTTTCATAAGCGCTTTGACGATCAGTACCTACGCAGTGTGGGTAGGGATCACGGAAGACGGGATGGGAGTGTTCACAGCACTGTTCTGCCTGTTCGCAGCGGCGCTTTATGCGTCGATCAACAACCATCAGATAGCACGAGCGCTTGCTATCCGATTGACGCTCTACGGGATGTCGTTCCTGCTTATCACCGTGCGGGATCTCTGGGTTTACCGACCACCACTGCACTCCGAGATGTGGTTGCAGTTTTTCACAGTCATATTCGTGATGTATTTCCTCATCGACTGCTCACTGGGCTTTTTGCGGATGTACCGGCGCGATATCAAGCGCCTCGAAGACTTGGAAATCGAACACGAACGGGCAAAAGCCGCGCTTGTTTTGAAGTCACAATTCGTAGCCGTGGTAAGCCATGAACTGCGAACGCCGCTGACGTCGATCAAAGGCTCGATCGACCTGATCAATTCAGGGAAACTCGGGACGTTCAACCCTCAGGCCGACTCGTTGTTAAAGCTTGCAGGACGCAACAGCCAACGACTTGCCATTCTTGTCGATGATCTTCTTGATTTGCAGAAGCTCGAAGAAGGGAAGATGAAGTTCGAAAAAGAAACGGTCGAGGTTCGGCGGTTCCTTTCTGAAGCAATTGGCACTCATCAGGGGCTCGCTGAGAAATACAATGTTCATCTGAATGCACAACTTGAAGGCAAGGCGCCAATTTATGTGCACACAGATCCATCGCGCCTGTTGCAGGTGCTCGGAAATATTATCTCGAACGCTGCAAAGTTTTCCTCTGAACAAGGGGTTGTAGACATTTGGATCACCGTCGTCAGTGGACGCGTGTGCATCCATGTGCGTGATCATGGCGTTGGCATTCCTGAAGGTTCGAAAGATGAGGTGTTTGGGCGGTTCACGCAGCTCGATTCATCGGATCAGCGCCAATTTGGCGGCACAGGTCTGGGTATGAACATTTCCCGCGAGATCATCACGGCGATCGGCGGAACCATCGATTACGAGAGCCAAGTTGGAGTGGGGACGACATTCCGTGTCGAACTGCCCTGCACCACAGTTCTCGATTCCAATTCGCATCTGGAAGAGCTGTCTTCATCAGAAGATTCGCCACCAGATCGCGCTATAGCCGCCTCTGCTCAATCCTGATTGAGACCAGCCGGCCGGGCTCCAGCCCCTCACTGCGCAAGCAATCGTTTGCTTTGCGGCGGGAATACGCTTGTCGCGTTAAAGTTGCTTGCAGCATTTTTTCTACGCCCATAGGATTGAATTGTTAGCCCCCGTATCGTTGCGCGAAACGGCGGGTGAACGGCGGTAAGTACCAGTATCCAGATCTAGAATTTTTCTTGAACGGCCTGTTCGGCCGAACGGTGACATTTGGCCTGAGGCTTTCGCAAAGGATCTCATCGCCCATGCAATTTTTCCTCGATTATGTGACGGGCTTCTTTGCTCTGTCCTACTTCCTCACGATCTCGGCTGCGACAAAACAGCATTTTGTTTCAGATAGATACCCGCTCGGAATGTATCTGATCTCAGGGTTGTCCTTGGTCGGTATCATCACATTTCTGTTGCACGCCTTCTTGGGTGATTTGACCTATTACGTGGGGCCATTGGTTCTCATGACTACGGCGTTTGCGTTGTTTCTTTGGGCGGCACGTCATAGTGCGCGCAAGAAATTATCACTTGCGTTCGATGAAGAAACGAAGGTCGACGGGATCATCACTACCGGTCCATGGCGCTTGATCCGGCACCCGTTTTACGTGTCATACATTCTGTTTTGGTTGGGCTGTGCATGGGGCACAGTTCATCCGTCTTCGATCGTTGTTCTGGCAACTCTGCTGTTCATCTACGGGTATTCCGCAGTCCGCGAAGAACGTGCTCTCCGCCAGAGCCGCCATGGTGACGCTTATCTACAATACCGCCGTAGCGTCGGCTTTTTCCTGCCCAAAATGGTGTCGAGGAACTGATGATGTTGGCGCGTACACTCGAATTCCACACAGTCCGGACTGAAGACGAACTTAAAGCTGTTGGAGCGTTTAGGTATCAGTGCTATTTGTCCGAAGGGTTGATCGACGCGCGTTGCGACGAGGTCTTTCTTGATACGTTCGATTACGCTGAGAACGCGCATATCGTGTCTATTACGTCATGTGGTCGTATTGTTGGCACCATCCGCCTGCACATTCTGGACCGGCACAATCATCGTTCTGCGACGATGACGTCCTTTTCAGATATCCTGATGCCGAAGATCGAAGCGGGTTTGCGCTTGATTGATGGAGCCCGGTTTGCTGTGGCTCCCGATTTGGGTGCGATGCGCCTAGGCGTCGCCCGGCATACGCTGCGTCAATACGAGAACTACGCAGCCGAGAACGATGTTGATTACGGCGTCGCCGCAGTTCTCGGTGGCCGGGTCGACTTTTACCGTCGACTTTGGGGCTTTGATCAAATTTCCGAACCGCGCACGTATTCAAACCTGAACAAGAAACTGGTTCTTCTTGGCGTCGATCTTCGCAACTGAAAGTAGGTGTTGCGATCAAAGGCGCGTTAGCGGCGGCTTGCGTCTTTTGACGTCAGCGGATGATCCGGGCCCCAGACCCGTTTTGCATCTTTCTCGATCAATTTCGCCTGCAAACGATTCAATGCATCCAATGCAAGATCGGGGTCATTCGACTGGGCCATTGCTCGGGTGAACGCCCGTCGCACCGAAGCAGGACTCCATGGAAGTATGGCTGTGGCTAACCAGAGGCGCAGCTCTTTCGGCAATCGGTCAAATTCCCGCATCGGATTGCCGGTGCGCTGCTTGCTTTTTAGGCTTGTTGCGCCGCGATTGGTTTGCATGATCACTGGACCCAGCCGCGCCTGTGGCCATCGCATGGGGCAGGGCGCGGCTGGGTCTTTCGGTTCGTTAGAGGCAGTCTGCAAGCGCGAGAGCGAGATTGCGCAGCACATTTCCATAGAGTTCAGAACTTGGTTCGAGATCCGAACCGAGCGGATCAAGAACACCCGTCTTCGCGTCGGACCCATCCATGACCGCAGCAACAATCTTTGGATCGAATTGGGGTTCGGACAAAACGCAGGTCACATCCTGCTGCTTCACCCGCGCTTGAATCTCTGCGATGCGGGCAGGACTGGGGTCCGTGGCATCGGATATCGAGATTGCACCAGAGGCGGGCAGATCGAACGATGTTTCGAAATATTGGTATGCGTCGTGGAAAACGATGAAATTACGCCCTCGGACTGGGGTGAGGATGTCGTTGATTTCGGTCCGTAGAGTGTCGAACTCTTCACGGGCGGTCGCCGCGTTGGTGTAATAGGTACCGGCATTATCAGGATCTGCTGCGGACAATTGCGCTGCAATGGCGTTTAACCAAACAGCCCCATTGTCGAGCGACAACCAGGCATGTGGATCATATTGACCATGGTCATCATGGTCATCATGGTCATCATGGTCATCATGGTCATCATGGTCATCATGGTCATCATGGTCATCATGG
>CANNCS010000046.1 GCA_947503115.1 uncultured Marivita sp. | reverse complement strand
ATCCATCAAGCACGGCGCTCAACTCGCAAGGAATATGGGGCAGAAAATCAACCAAAATGTGTGAATCTGATAGGGTGCTGCCAGGGTCGTTCAGACCATATGAGCGTTTTGCGGCACACTCGCCGCTATTGTGTTTTCCTGACGAACACAGGGTAGTTCGAAAGGAAGAAACGAATGAACAAAGTTACTTACGTTGGGCTGGACGTCCACAAAGATACCATCGTGGTTGCTTTAGCTGAGGACGGGCGAAGTGGTGAGATCAGGTTTTTTGGGACGATCGCGAATACCTGTGATTCTGTTGTGCGGTTGACCAAACAACTTTCTGCCGCTGGCAGCACGCCGAGGTTTTGCTATGAGGCGGGCCCTTACGGGTATGGACTGCACCGGCACATCACCAAACTCGGCTTTGAATGCGCCGTTGTTGCACCAGCAATGATCCCCCGTAAGGCTGCGGATCGCGTTAAGACAGATCGCCGTGATGCAGAGATGCTTGCCCGCCTGTGGCGCGCGGGTGAGCTGACATCAATTTGGACACCCGATGAGGAACAGGAAGCCGTGCGGGATCTGATCCGGACCCGTAAGCAGCCAATGGATGCTGTGAAGGTGGCCAAGCAGCAACTGCTCAGTTTTTTACTTCGGCATGGCTTACGATACGATAATGGCAGCTACTGGACTAAGCGCCACCGCGGGTGGCTTGCCAACTTGCGCCGTTTTCGCTTCCCTTACCAGCAGTTGGCTTTCGAGGAGTTGAAACGCGCCGTCGATCAGGCGGAAGCCCGTGTTGCGACGTTGGATCAGGCAATCGATGAAGTTGTGCAGGACTGGCGCTTCGCCCCTGTGGTCGATGCGCTCCGGGCGTTGCGCGGCGTGAACACAACCATCGCTGCGACTGTGGTTGCTGAGATCGGTGACATCACCCGCTTTGAAAACCCTTGACAGCTGATGGCGTGGCTTGGGTTGGTGCCAAGCGAGCATTCCAGCGGCAGTACGACGCGTCGAGGTAGGCTAACAAAAACCGGGAACGGCCTGGCGCGGACAATGCTAGTGGAAGCTGGCTGGTCCTACCGTCATCCCCCCAAAGAGGGTCAACCTTATCTCAAAAGGTCCGAGCACCTGCCGCAGGAGATCAAAGACATCGGCTGGAAAGCACAAACCCGGCTCTGCAAACGATTCCGGCATTTGGCGAACACGGGAAAACCTCAGCCGCGCGTCATAGCAGCCATAGCGCGGGAACTGGCTGGTTTCATTTGGGACATCGCAAGAAAGACACCGCTGCGAGCCTAGGCGGTGCCAATCACGCGATCTGTGCAGTACGCTGGAGACGGCAGCGGTCAATGATAGGGAAATCCTCGGCATAACTAGGGACACATATCCGGTTTCAGAGAGAGGCACTCTCGTATCGAATAAGGTCAGGCGGGCAGTGTCCCTGGTGGTGGTGTACGAGGCCGCGCGCGGAGCCCTTGGCGTAGCGCAGCGCGCGGCCGTGTCTGGTGGCCACCGCGGTTCTTCGTAGTCTGAGGTTGTTCAAAGACCGAAGCCAACGAAGGAGAGCACGATGACCGAGACCATGATCGACCTTCCGGGGGTTATCGCCAAGAGCGATGACACGGATTTCCTGCGCGATTTGATCCAGGACGCTGCGCAACGTCTGATGGACATTGAGGTGGCCGCCGTATGCGGTGCCGCGCATGGCGAGCGCAGCCCGGACCGCGAGAACCAGCGCAACGGATACCGACCGCGCCGGTGGGATACTCGGGCAGGCACGATCGGGCTGAACATCCCGAAGCTGCGCAAGGGCAGCTATTTCCCGACCTTTCTGGAGCCGCGCCGGACGGCCGAGAAGGCGCTGATGGCGGTGATACAGGAGGCCTACATCAACGGGGTCTCGACCCGGGCGGTTGACGACTTGGCGCGCGCCATGGGGCTGACGGGCACCTCCAAGAGCCAGGTCTCGCGACTGTGCGAGGAGATCGACGAGCGGGTGCAGGCGTTCCTGAACCGCCCCCTTGAGGGCGACTGGCCCTTCCTCTGGCTCGACGCCACCTACGTGAAGCTGCGAGAGGGCGGACGCATCGTCTCGATGGCGGTGATAGTGGCTGTCGCGGTCAACACAGACGGACTGCGCGAGATCCTGGGGATCACGGTTCTGCCCTCGGAGGCCGAGACGTTCTGGTCCGACTTCCTCCGCTCCCTGACCAGGCGCGGCCTGCGGGGCGTGCAGATGGTGATCAGCGACGCCCACGAGGGCCTGAAGGCCGCCGCACGCAAAGTCCTTGGCGCAGGCTGGCAACGCTGCCGCGTGCATTTCATGCGCAACCTGCTCGCCCGCGTGAGCAAGGCCAACAAGCCGATGGTCAGCGCGTTGGTGAAGACCGTCTTCGCCGAGAAGGACCGCGACCAGGCCCATGCCCGTTGGCGCGAGGTGGCCGACAACCTCCGCGACCGGTTCCGGGATGTCGCGGAGCTCATGGACGAAGCCGAGAACGACGTGCTGGCCTACATGGCCTTCGACGAGAGCCTGCGCTCGAAGCTGCACAGCACCAACCCGCTGGAGCGCGTAAACAAGGAGATCAAGCGGCGCACCAACGTCGTCGGCATCTTCCCGAACCGTGAGGCCGTCGTGCGCCTCGTCGGTGCGCTGATGCTGGAGCAGAACGATGAGTGGGCCGTGTCCCGACGCTACATGCCGGTGGAAAAGCTCGCCGCCATGTGCAACCATCCCGATACGGCGACTATGTTCGCCGCACAGTGAACGAGCAACTCCAGCTCTGAAGAAGCAGGTGGACGCCAGTTCCTACACCACGCCTCGAGACACTACCCTCTTTTTGACGAATACCTCGTGAACCTCTTAGTTTCCTCTTGTTCGCGCCCGCAGCATTTGCTACCGCTCGAAGCTGAACGATGTGGAATTCATTTTCATCATCACTTTTGCAAATGACAAGGCGCCCCGCGGGCAGTCCTTGTGCGGTAGCCTGAGAAAACCCCAAAATGACAAGCAAGCGCGCCAAGTTGCAGGAGGACACGCATTTTCGTGTGATTCGCCTTCTGCAAGAAAACCCTGAAATGTCCCAGCGTGAGCTGGCCGCCGCGGTTGGCGTGAGCGTTGGGGGCATGCACTATGTGTTGAATGCGCTAATTGATAAGGGCTTGGTGAAGTTGGGGAATTTTACGGCTGCAGAGGACAAACGGCGATACGCCTATGTTCTAACGCCCAAGGGGGTTTCGGAAAAGGCGGCAATCACGCGCCGCTTTCTTATCAGAAAGATTGAAGAATACGAAGCCCTCAAGGCAGAGATCGAGGTATTGACCTCTGAAATTGACGGCGACACGGAGAAGTTGTGCGGTGAGCGTTGAGAGTTTGCGTTATCGGGCGTTTGGAAGAGTTTTCTGAATACAAAATGGCCTTGGGGTCAGGACTTCGGTAACGGGGTCGGTTCAGTCAACATGTTTCGGGCAAGCAGAATGATCCGCCAGAGCGATGCTTTTGGTTCGTCATGTCGGCACTGCTTTCTCTCGCGGCTTTCGGCAGAGGCCCCTCGGGTACATGCTTCGGTTCGTGATCAGCGCGGTGGCTGCCACATGATGCTGGTTCGATGTAATTCCGACGTGCCCATCTCATAGGCGTGCTTGACAGATGTCGGCGACAGTCCAGACCACGGCATCGTCGGAACCACGTCCCTGCGGGACCTCGAAGGCCTGCGATCAAACAGCAACGGGTGGCGGAACAACCGATCAGGCCATTTTTGGCGCCGCGTCCGGTTCAAAGACGGTGCCATCAACCCAAATCCGATGGAGGATGACAGCGATACGACGTGCCAGTGCAACCATCGCAACTTTTCGGCCACGACGTTGCGCGAGCTGTGCCCCCCATGTTCTCAGCCATGTTGATCGTCCACGGTTCATCATGACGGTTGCGGCCTGGCACAAGGCCCGTCTCAGGTTAACGTCTCCGGCTTTTGTAATGCCGCCCGAGACATCACGCTCGCCGGACTGGTTACGCGAGGGCGTCAGGCCGGCCCAAGGACCGATCCTCTTGGAAGACCTGAAGCGCGCCGGATCATCAACGGCTGCACGGAAGGTCAATGCCACGACCGCTCCGATCCCCGGCATCGTCATCAGGCGGCGGCAAACCGGGTCGTCTTGAGCGAGCTGGCGCACCTGCTTCTCAAGGGCTGCGAGTTCCAGACGCAAGGTCGCTCTGGCACGAAGCATCGGCGTTGTTGCCGTCTCCAGCATGGGATTGCCATCCGCCAACTCCCGAATGCGGGTCTCGAACCTGCCGCGAGAGATTGCGCCCACCTTGAGACCGAAGTTCCGCAGCAGTCCTCGCAGGGAGATTTCCAGCGCGATCATGTTCTGTTGAATGGCTTTCCGAGCGCCGAGAACAGCCCGGGTTTCTTGAGCCGAGGCGGATTTGCAGTGAACCGGGCGGAACCAGCCGAGATGAAGCAGGCGCGCGATACCCTCAGCATCCCGCCGATCCGTCTTGATAGGCATTGCCTTCTAAGCGCCTCACCTGGCGCGTTTCCATGAGCACTGCATCCAAGCCCACTTCTGTCAGTCCACGGTGCAGCCATTGCGACAATGGCCCAGCCTCCAGTCCAATCGCGGCAATGCTACCATGCAGATCACCCAACCTGCGTACCAGAACCTCGGGCTCGCTCGCAGCTCGGCAGCCAAACCGATCATCATCTCGGCGAAGATGCCCTTATCACTCCACCGCTTCCAACGATTGTAGAGCGTCTTGTGCTGGCCATATGCTTCCGGTGCGTCACGCCACCTTAAGCCATTGCAATTGTTGAAGATAATCCCGCTCAGCACACGTCGATCATCAACGCGTGGCTTGCCGTGGGACTTGGGGAAGAAGGGCTCAAGGCGCGCCATCTGCGCATCCGTCAGCCAGAAAAGATCAGACATGGTCACCGCTCGTTTTTCGAACCGTGAATCAGAACCTTGGATCTAAATCAATGGGTCCTGACCCTAGGTATCTCCAGCGATCCGACGGCAAAGAAACCAACATGAAATGGATCTTTGACAACGAAACTCTGATTTTTAAGCGATAGACTGGATTGAACCAATGCTATCATTTGAAATTTCTGACGTATTACTCAGGATATATTATCGCCGAAAATATCTGATCCTTGTCTCCGACCGTTGTGCGATCGCACGCTTTAAATTGAACGTCGACAGGTCTGTATAGGATTCCCCCAATCTAACGTAGGAGATGACAGAAGTGAACGAACCAAAGACATTTATAGAACCACTTGCAGGTTATGCACTTGACTTACTTGCTAAGGTTAGAAATCGGCCATTTGTTCCTCATTCACTCACCAAATTGCATAATCTAAAATTCTGTCGCGACGCAACTAAAGCGGATATTGTAATTGAAATTGGTAGCTTCAAAGGTCTGACAGCGCGACGCTTGTCCTATTTATTTGACAAGGTGATTACAGTTGAAATTGACCCTACCTTACATGACATTTCCAAGAAACGCTGCGCCAAGCGCAAGAATGTCCAGTTGATTTTGGGGGATGGGAAAGAAACGCTGGCTACTCTTTCACCGAGCATTGAGAATGCGGTTCTTTTTCTAGATGGCCATTTTAGCGGTGGTCAGACCGGGCAGGGTGAGGAGGTTGAACCGGTACTGGAGGAACTCGACGTAATTTCCGATTATATTGAGAACTTTTGCGCAATTGTAGTGGATGATTTTCGTTTGTTTGGGGTCGAGGACGGTTGGCCCGCCAAGTCGGACGTGATGGAAAAGCTCGAGCAGGTTCTGCCTAGTCCGTTATGGACGCATTATATAATGAACGATCAATATATCTGTGTACTGGGTGACCGAGCTTGATACGGAATATTTTGCATTTTGCGCGTGTATGGTAGGCCGGGTGTTGACTTGGTGGTGACCAAACCTCGTATTAAATACCATTTGCCGGTGCTAAGCAGCCCAGATTTTGGACTGTTTCGCGCCCCTGGTCCGGGACTTGGAAATTTGCTTTTCCCAATAGCTCGAGCCGTCGTGAGCCGAGAGACGATGGGAGGACGCGTAGTGTTCCCCACCATGCGGCAGATCAAAATTGGTACATATTTGCGTCGTGAACGTGACAAACGAACTTATGGCGAAATCTTCCGGCCCCGCACGCGATCCGAGTGGATCGATTGGGCGTGTGCTCACAAAAGAAAATCTCAAGACGAAGCCAATTACAACGCTTCAACGTCGGTTATCCGTTATCAAGGCATGGGTAGAAAATTTCATGATCTGGTGGGTTATGCGGACATTGTTTCTAAATTCTTACTGTCGGCTTCGAGATGTGTGCCTCAAACTGATCAATACGACATTGCGATGCATGTTCGACTAGGTGACTTTGCGGCGGCCAACGTCACCGAGGCGAAACAAAGCACACGGCTCACGTTTGAATGGTATCGCGAAGCGTTGGAAGCTGCGCGTGAGCATTTGGGGAAGAAAACACCACGGGGTGTGCTCTTCACCGACGAAAATCCTTCATTACTGATCGAAAATCTAGGGCTTGAGAATTTTGTGCCGGAGCCACCAGGTAACGCCCTAACGACACTTTTCGCTATGTCGCGGGCAAAAGTTTTGATCGCATCGCGCTCCACCTTTTCGCTCTGGGGACAGTACCTCGGAAATAGCCACGCTATTTGGCCGAATGGCTTTAATCTGGAGCAGTACAAATCTATTGACCCGAATTATGATTTTTTTGTCTGATTGATGGCCCATCGTCAAAATATAAGTTTGATCGAAAGTCTTGCGAAATTTTTAGAAAATCAGGAATCCCGCAACCGCGGTCTCTCGCTTTTACAAAGTATTATCGGGGTGGGCACCTACTTGGTGGTGATGCGCTACGTGGTGCATACCGTTGGCCTCGAAGGTGTGGGTATTTGGTCAATGACAGTGGGCTTTGTGTCATTTATTCGGCTGATGGATCTGAGTGGCGCGTCGGGTTTAGCTCGAATGCTGGGTACAAGATCGGAAGATCCCTTCGAACAAGCCTATTATGTCGACACGATGTCGCTTTTTATCCTCTCGCTTTATGGGTTGCTATGCGCTGCAGGTTTTCTGCCGCTCTGGTATGTACTCAGTGATAGTGTACCACCCGACCAATTGCCAATGGCGCAAGTTCTTTTGATGTGGGCGTTGTTCGCATTGCCGCTAAACGTTTTGGGACTATGCCAATTAAGTGCTATCGACGGCATAGGCCGCGCAGATATCCGCTCCGCAATAAATATTCTTGGATTTTTAGTTTTTGGCATTGTCGCCATTTCATCAATTAGACAAAATGGACTCTTAGGGCTAGCCTATGCACAGTTTGCTCAGTTCGCCATCACACTCGTCGTCGCACGGTTAGTACTGGTAAAGAATATCGAGCACATAAAATTTATGCCCCTACTAATATCTCTCCGTGCAGCGAAAGCGTGTTTGGGATATGGTGTTAAACTTCAATTTATGTCCCTACCGATGGCTGCTTTTGACCCCCTGACACGAGTTCTGGTCGGACGATGGGCTGGCTTGGAAGTCCTAGGCATATACGATCTATCCTATAAGCTGGCGGGTTACTTGAGAACGCTAATTCAGGCCTATCTTGCGCCTTTGGTTCCTTTGTTCGCCTCACAATGGGAACATGATCGTGAAGCAGCACGGGTCCGATTTAAGCAAATAAATGAACCGACGCTCCGAATAGTGTCCGTGGCTTATGGCACTTTGGTCTTGCTTTCACCGGTTGCAAGCCTCTTTTTCCTGTCGAAGCTTTCGACAGCCTTCATTTTTTCAACTGTAATCCTTGCACTTGCCTGGGGTCTGACCACTCTAACACTACCCACTCACCTCTTAGCTCGTGCAGCAGGCTTGCTTAGGTGGAGTATAGCAGGTCAACTCATACTTCTCGCGGTTGGCCCTGCAATGGTTTACTGGGCTGTGCAGCAGTTGGGTCAGATTTGGGTATCCGTAAGCGTCGCCGCTGCGATTTTTACAGGTCATGCCTTAGCCTATTTTGGAGAGACTAGAGTGCTTAAACTAAGCCCGATTGGATTCAATGAAAACCGTTTAGGTACTTCTACTATAACCACAGTGGGAGGTTTCATCTGCCTTAGCTTTCTATTTTTGACGGTCAGCGTCGCTTTTCTATCGTCCAATTCTGCACCCTGAAGTGAGCCTCCTTAGTCGCGATAGGGGAAGATAATAATGTCAGTTACCTATTCTTCTCTTTTGATATTTTGCACTACTTGGTCTATTATTGGCTTTCCAGTCCTGGCTGCGTCAACCTCCATTCTCGGAGTATCGTCGACTGAATTTTCTATCGCCTTCCGAACGCTTGCGGCTGCCTGCGCAGCTATCCTCTTGCTTAGATGGAATAGAGCATCTAACAATATTGCACTTTTCCTATTTGTCATATTTTGGACCGCGTATTTCTTTCGTCTTTGTCTGGCAACGCTGTTAGATTTGGAAGATCTTCGGCGACCAGAACAATTTTACTGGATATGGGCTTTTGGTGCGTGCTTTCTTCCTTCTTTGGCAGTTTTGGTTCGTCAAAATACCGAGATCTTAGAGAATATTTACTACTGGCTTTTTTCGCTAAGCATATTTGCAGTTGTGATTTCCTTGATCTCTGGAAATACCCTCGTACCAGGGCGCGATGGTCATGAATATGATATTGGACGACTTAACCTAGGCTCTCTTAATCCCATTTCTCTGGGGCATTTGGGCATTACCTGTGCGCTGCTTGGAATATGTAGTTTTGTTTCAAAAAAGTTTACAAAGCACCATCTCTGGATCCCAGCTTCCGCAATCGCACTCGGCCTTAGTGTTGCAACTCTCGCAAATTCTAGAGGGCCGATTATGGCTTTTTGTATTTGTGTTCTTTTTCTCATCTTGGGCGGGGTCCGTCGGGTTAGGACATATGTCATCGTTAGCATTTTTCTCGGTGCCGCGGTTCTTGTATATGTCACGCAGGTTGATGCAATATTTTCCACGACAGGCGTTCTGTCGCGTTTTTCCGGTGTCGCGTCTAGTGACGCTGCTGTGACAGGAAGATTAATAGCCTTTCAAGGCGCAATTAATCAATTCCTAGAGTCACCAATTTTTGGGGATGCTATCGAGGAGAAAATAACTGGTTTTTACCCACACAATGTTGTACTTGAAGCATTCATGGCAACGGGTATTGTCGGAGGCATTCCTCTTTTAGTGTTCATATTCTTGGCACTTCTGCGTTCTTGGCGGATGATCCGCTCGGGTTCGCAAAATCTATGGGTTGGGGTGCTGGCAATTCAGTACTTCCTTGGTGCCATGTTTTCGGGTGCCATTTATTCGGTACACCCGATGTGGACGCTTCTTGCTCTCACTTTTTGTGCAAAACGCTTAAGAATTCAAAATCAAAGTAACCGCGTTTGATCGGTTATGCTTTTAATTTTAGGTCGGTTAAGTCTTGCTTCCGTTTGCTTTGACCAAAATCCTCCATATCCAACCCGCCTTGCCGTGATACCGCTTAGATTTTTTGGAGCGACTCCACTGCACGTACGCTGCCGCATTCAAGACCATCTACAGTCGCGGATCAGTGGGCGTGCTGACGCAGCAGAGCCCCTCTGGAAGGACAGTGGTTGTCGGGCCGATGCGGCGCCATCCCGTGGTTGTTCTTCGACAGTCAAGCTTAGCGAGCTGATAAACCTGAGCAACGTAAATCGTTGTCTTGTCCAGCAATCGGCGCCGGCTGAGAACGGTGGTATTGCTGGTTTTTACCGGGCATGATGAAAGCGGCTCGGCCTACTCGACCACTGCGCGTCGCGATCTTGCAAAACTCAGTGTTGCATTACCGGTTGCCGTTCTACGATGCGATCGCCGGAAAGCCTGAAATCGATCTAAGAGTGTATGGTGGTTACCTCAAGGGCCGCAAAGATATGCCTGCTTGGTTCCGCGAGATGTCTGAGACCCTGAGCTTGGTCCCTGGTATCGACTGGCAGCCTTGCGCTCCAACGCTCAATCTTGAGGATCTTGACCTTTTGGTATTAGGTGCTTCAATCAGGACTTTATCAAATTTTGTATTGGTTGCGCACGCTAGAGCGATGGGTGTACCAGTGCTCTGGTGGGGCCAGTACCATAGTGCAGGCAGCACCGCGCGCGCCAAGTACTTGCGCCGAGCAATGTACCGGCTGGGATCAGCCGTACTGTTCTACACCGATGCCGAGGTCGAGGCCTATGCGGCCGATGGAGGAACGCTGCCGGCGGCGGCGCTCAATAACGGAATCGACACCCGTGAGATCGTCACGCTGCGCGCCGACACCGTGCCGGCCGATCGACCGCGCCGGGCGCTTTTCCTCGGTCGGTTGACCGGGAAGGCACGCTTCGACGTGCTCCTTCAGGCGCTCGCACGCCCCGAGGCACAGGGAGTCGAGCTGTCAGTCATCGGCGCCGCCGACGATGCGGTGCGTGCTCGGGCCGCGGCGCTCGGGGTCGGCGACAGGGTGCTTTGGCATGGTGCCCTGTTTTCCGAGGCCGAGATCGCGCCAATCGCCAATGCGACGCGGATCTTCGTCTATCCTGGTGCCGTGGGGCTGAGTATCATCCATGCCATGGCCTACGGTCTGCCGGTGCTGGTGCATGACGATCGCGACAGGCACATGCCGGAAATCTCCGCGTTTACCGAGGGTGAGACTGGCACCACTTTCCGGTACGACGATCCTGCAGATCTGGCACGGCGACTGGCGGCAATGATCGAGGATTCCGACGCCCTGGCACGGCAGGCGGCGGCGGCGCGCTCGCGGGTGGCGAAGCAGTTCAATACCGATGCGATGGCGGCGCGATTCACCGACTGGGCTCGACAGGTCGCCGAGGAGAGGCAACCATGAAGATAGCGTTCTTAGCCGGGCATCTATCGCGTCGTGCCTCCGGTGTGCGACAGATGGTCGAAGGATTGTCAGGCGCGCTGGCGCAGCGCGGCGTGGAAATCAAGGTCTTTGGTATTTGTGACCAGGCTTGGGCACAGGACGCAGCTATGTGGCAAGGTGCGACTGCAGAGGTTTTTGATCGTTTCGGCCCTGCTAATTTTGGCTTCATGCCAAGCCTCGGCCGAGCGTTACACGATTATGACCCGGATCTTGTTCACTTGCACGGCATCTGGATGTATTCCTCAGCTGTGGCGGCAAACTGGGCCAAGATCACAGGACGCCCACTGGTAATTTCGCCGCACGGGATGCTGGCGCCTGCCGCGCTCTCCTATTCGTCAGGACGAAAGCGCATGATACGCGCTCTATTCCAAGACCGCTGCTTTGCGCGCGCCTCAGGGTATCACGCCACAGCCGAAGCAGAGAAGGCCGATATCCGCGCCTATATTGGCAATGTGCCTGTGGCGGTGGTGCCCAACGGTGTCGGCGACACCTCTGTATTTCTACCTGCATTTTCCGAGCGCCGGAAGCGGGTGCTTGCCATCGGACGGCTGCACCCCGTGAAGGGCTATGACAGGCTATTACGCGCTTGGATGCTTGTAGAAAACAAGTTCCCCGGCTGGACACTGGAAATCGCGGGTCCCGATCCGGAAGGGCATGGCGCAACCTTGCGTACCTTGATCAAGGACTTGAGGTTGCGGAGCGCCACTATTGGGGAAGCCAAATTCGGAGCGAAGCGCGATGAGTCCCTTGCAAATTCCCGACTATTTGTATTGCCTTCTTTGACCGAGAACTTTGCCCTGACCGTGCCAGAAGCACTGGTTTGCGCCACACCCGTACTTTCCAGCACAGGCGCGCCCTGGTCCGCGTTGCCCGAGCAGGACTGCGGCTGGTGGGTAGCGCCTGAACCCGATGCGCTGGCCGACGCATTATGCGCTGCGCTCTCCATGCCGGAAGATCGGTTGGCCGCAATGGGGGCCAGTGGCCGAACGTGGGCGCGAGAGACATTTGGCTGGGGCAGCATAGCTAGGGAATTGACCAATTTCTACGCAAGGCAGGCGCAAGGAAAGATTGCGCCTTGACTGCTGCTTGCGTCTTCGTGACCGGTGTCTGGAAATCGGGTAACCATCTCGCCTATTCGGCACTCAACGAGATGGGCATCCCAGGGCCCTTTAACGGAATCGCGGCGC
Organism: uncultured Marivita sp.; assembly: GCA_947503115.1. Lineage (GTDB taxonomy): Bacteria > Pseudomonadota > Alphaproteobacteria > Rhodobacterales > Rhodobacteraceae > Marivita. The sequence continues at coordinate 17,434 of CANNCS010000046.1, read as the reverse complement.
ATCTGTTGTTCGGTCGGTACGCTTGGGCAAAGCGGATACTGCGCGGCTCTAAGGGACATGAAGACGCAGCGCAGGTCGGCCTTGAGACCGACGCTTATGTCAATCGCCGCTACATTGGCAGACAAGTGCGTCAGTTGTCTGGCAGGATAATGGGTGGTCACGCTGCCTATTCACCGGAACTTGAGGCAGTACTGCGGGAGGGGGAAGCTCGTATGATTTGCATCCGCCGCGACCCGCGCGACATCCTGATCAGCTTTGCCGACTGGATCGGGGGCCGGCCCGATTTCTACATGCATGGCGATTTCGCGCCGCTCAGCCGCGAGGCGCGCGTAGCGTTCCTGCTGCGCGGGGGACAGACCGCCGCCGGCCCGCTGCTACCCTTCGCCGCGATCCTTGACCGCGGTCTCGGCTGGCGGCAGGCGCCGGGGGTACTGCAGGTCTCCTTCGAGGACCTGGTAGGGCCCGCGGGCGGCGGCGACGCGGCGGCGCAGACCGCCGCGCTTGCGGCGATCCACGCCCATGTGGCCGCGCCTGTGCCGCTGTCCGATGTTGATGCGTCGGCGATCTACGGCGGGTCGCTGACCTTCAACAAGGGCCGCAGCCGGCGCTGGCGGGAACTGGATGACGCTGCGCTGGTGGCCGAAATCGAGACAACGCTGGCCCCGCAACTGGGGCCATGGGGGTATGCGCCATGACACGGACCGGCGACCTGGACGTGGCGGCCAATCGCGGCGCGCGCAAATACGGGGTGCGGGTGCAGGCCGCACGTGTGCTCTGGGGGGCAGCCTGGCCGTTTTTCGCGCTCACCCCGCGGCCGCTCTGGGGGTGGCGGCGGATGCTGCTGCGGATCTTCGGTGCGCGCATCGGCGCGCAGGTGCATGTCTATCCCTCCGCGCGCATCACTATGCCTTGGAACCTCGAGATCGGCGCGCAGGCGGCGGTGGGCGACGGTGCCATCCTCTATGCGCTGGGGCCGATCACGATCGGGCCGCGGGCGACGGTGTCGCAATACGCCCATCTTTGTGCCGGCAACCACGACATCGCCCGCCCCGACCGCGCGCTGCTGACCCCGCCGATCGAGATCGGCGCCGAGGCCTGGATCGCCGCCGAGGCCTTCGTCGGCCCCGGCGTGACGGTTGGCCCCCGTGCCGTCGTCGGCGCCCGCGCCGTCGCCATGAAGGATATCGCCCCCGGCCATGTGGTGGTCGGCAACCCCGCGAAGACAATCAGAAGGCTGGACCCATGACCGACACCACCGACATTTCCGGCTATGGTTATGCCGATGCAGATTTGAACGACAGCCACGGCTATCTGCTGCCGGCGTTGCGGGCCGAACTGGGCCGGCTGGCGTGCGAGAAGCGGCTGTTCGACCTTGGCTGCGGCAATGGAAGCATCGGCGCGGCGGTACACGGCGACGGCTGGGACGTGACCGGGGTCGACGTCTCGTCCGAGGGGATCGCGCAGGCGCAGGCGTGCCACCCGCATCTGACGCTGCGCACTGGGTCGGCCTATGACGATCTTGCAGCGCAATTCGGCACCTTCCCGGTGGTGGTCAGCCTCGAGGTGGTCGAGCATCTCTACGACCCGCGCAGCTATGCGCGCACGCTGGTCTCGCTGCTGGAACCGGGCGGCGTCGCGATCGTCTCGACCCCCTATCACGGCTACTGGAAGAACCTGATGCTTGCTCTGACCGGCAAGATGGACGCGCATTTCCACGCGCTGTGGGATCACGGTCACATCAAGTTTTGGTCGATCCCGACGCTGACCACGCTGCTGACCGAGGCCGGCTTTGAGACACCGCGCTTCGAACGGGTGGGGCGGGTGCCGCCGCTGGCCAAATCGATGATCGCCATCGCCCGCAAGCCCGGCTGAGCCGCCGCCGATGTCGCTGACCGTCATAGTGCTGACCAAGAACGAGGAGCGCCACATCGCGCGCTGTCTGGCCTCGGTGGCGCCCTTTGCCGGGAAGGTGCTGGTGGTGGACAGCGGCTCCACCGACCGCACCGTCGAGATCGCGCGCGCCGAGGGCGCGATCGTGCTTGAAAATCCCTGGATCAACTACGCCACCCAAATGAACTGGGGGATCGACCGCGTCTCCGAGTGCACTGAGTGGATCCTGCGGCTGGACGCTGACGAGGTGGTCACCCCAGATCTGGCAACCGAGATCGCCACGCAGCTACCCGGTCTGGGCACGGATGTGGACGGGGTCTATGTGTCGCGCCGGATGACCTTTCTGGGTCGGCCGATGCACTGGGGCGGGATCTTCCCGGTGCGGGTGCTGCGGCTGTTCCGTGCCGGCCGCGGCCGGTGCGAGAACCGCTGGATGGACGAACACATCCTAGTCGCGGGCGCGACCGCGGATTTCGCCGGCGAGATCGTCGATGACAACCGCAATTCGCTGACCTGGTGGACCGAAAAGCACAGCGCCTACGCCAGCCGCGAGGTGGTGGATCTCTTGAACCTTGAATACGGGTTCATGCCGCACGAGACGGTGGCCGACCTGCGCAGCGGCCAGCAGGCCGGTATCAAACGCTGGTTGAAGGAAAATGTCTACGTGCGGCTACCGGGCGGGTTCCGGGCTTTCTCATATTTCATCTATCGGTACGTGATCCGGTTTGGGTTTCTCGACGGCAAGGAAGGCACGGCGTTCCACGTGCTGCAGGGCTTCTGGTATCGGTATCTCGTCGACATGAAGCTCTACGAGGTGAGGACCTATATGAACGTGCATGACGCAGGAGTGGTCGACGCCATCCGGGACGTTCTTGGGATTACAGTCGATGTCGAGGAGACGGATCATAGTTGACGCGCAGTCCCTGCGTCGCGGCAAGATCAATCCTGATGGAGACGCTGTTTCTTGTCGCGTCCAAGCTCTTCTGGTTGGTGACACGGCCAGAAAGCTGGCTAGTCTTGCTTCTGGCTATTGGCCTCTGGTTTCTGCGTCGGGACAGCGTGGCAGCGGCCAGCAAGATGTTCGCTTCTGCGCTTTGCCTAGTCCTGTTCATTGGCCTTGTGCCTGTCGGACAGGTCCTGATGCGGCCACTGGAAATGCGATTTCCAGCCGCGCATGATATTACGGAACCGAAAGGCATCATCATCTTGGGTGGGGGAGAGGATGCACGCATGTCGGCCGCTACCGGTTTGCCGGAACTCAATGCGGCGGCCGAGCGGCTCGTCCTCGGGCTGGCGCTTGCGCATACTTTCCCGGAGGCTCAGCTCATTTTCACCGGTGGTAGCGCCAGTTTGGTTGACCGACGCGTTTCCGGAGCCGATGGCGCACAAACTCTTTTTTCCCGTTTTGAGATTGCAGACAGCCGGATCATTCTGGAACCAGACGCACGTAATACAGCCGAAAACGCCAGACGCACGTCTGAGCTTGAGAACGGCGGTGCAAAAGTCGGCCACGGTAGCGGCGGGATGAGCCTGCTGCGGGCGGCGTAAAAGTCGTCCACTTTTGCCCTTTCTGGCGACAGGGAGGGCGGGAGGATTTTCATCGTGGATTTGTATCGGAAGGTTCGGCTGGCCACCCAAGATGGGATGCCACTACTACATAGCACCACTTTGGCAGATTTTTATCTGGGCGCTTTTCGATGAGCTTTTCACAGTGAGGGCATCGTATTGGTGGGGGTTTCGCGAATGCGTCGAGGATGGCTTGCCTGACGGTTGGCATGGTCGGTTGCGGGGGTGGTCCGGGGACTCTTTTTTTTCCGTCCCGCGGCCTTGAGGCGGCGGGATTGCAGGAAGGCGTAGGCGATCATCGTCATCAGGGCGTGTCGGTGAAGGCCGGTCCAGGACCGGCCCTCGAAGTGGTCGAGGCCAAGCTCCTCCTTGAGTTGCTGATGCGCCTGTTCGCAAATCCATCGGGCCTTGACGGCAGCTGCGAGCGCCTTGAGGCTGGTGTCGGCTGGCAGGTTCGAGGCGTAGTATTTCCGCTCTCTGGTCGCACGACGCTCACCGATCAGCCAGACCTCCTCATCTCCCGGCATGGCCTGCACGCGACCGTCGGCCATACGGTGTTTGTGGCCATCGGCGATCCGGACGCGGGTTGCTGCGAACCGGCAGCTCAGCCTGCCTTTGGTGCCCCGCCGCCAGCTGAGCTTCCTCCATTTTTCACCTTCCAGCATCTGTTTGGCGGAAACGGCCGCGCGATCCGGCAGGTGATATTTGCGGCGGCGCCCACGCCCGGCCTCGGGAAAGATCAGTCCAACATCAACCGGATAGACGTTCTGGCGCCGCGACAGACCGACTGCCCAGGCTAGGCCTCGTGTGCTCAGCGCGTGGCGGAAAGGCCCGCTCGATCCTTAACCCGCATCGGCCAGCACACAGCCGAAGCGGACGCCTGCGGCCCGCACCCGGTCAATCTCCGCGATGGCGATCTCCGGCTTGCTCAAGGCGATCTGCCGATCCTCCGGCACACGGGCGCGAGCCATGCGGTCGGGATCGCCCGTCCAAGTCTCAGGCAGAAACAGCCGCAACCCCCGGAGGGAGCCAACCTGGCACCTAACTCTCTCTCGTGTCAGAGGCAGCCATTGCGGGCTTGAGCGAAACGCTGCGCGACGCTTTTGCAGCTGATCGCGAAGGTTGCAGGGGTCGGCTCAGGGGCCTTCGGCATCGCGATTGGGAGGATCAAGAAGAGAGCGACCGCCCAGTCATATGCACGATTGAGCTTCGACGTCGGCGATCCACAGCCCTGGGTGTTATTTGTTTCCCTGAGAGGGGTGCCAAAATGTAAACGAGCCCCATCACGTTGACATAGCGGCATTTTTTAAACGCCGTGGTGGAGCCCGGCCAGATGAATTCGACCATATCCCTCCTTCTGGTCTTCCTGAACCAGTTCTTCATGCCGCGGCACAATGCGCAAATGAGGCTGCTCAAGGCCCAGCTCGCGATCTTGCGGGCGCGCATCCCGACGCAGCGGATCATCCTATCGCCTGCCGAGAAGGCCGAGCTGCTGCGCCTTGGGGAAGAATGCGGGCATGATGTCGACGGGCTGATGGAAGTGGCCAAGCCCGCGACCTACAGGCGCAGGCTTGCCCAAATGCGTGGTGGGCGCCCCTTTCAGGCCGTGGGACGGCCGCGCCTGACGCAGGAACTGCGCGACGTCGTCACCCGCATTGGGTCTGAAAATCTCCTCTGGGGTTACAAGCGGATTGCGGGGGAACTGAAAAAGCTGGGGCTCTACGCTGGCGCCAATTCGGTCAAGCGCATCCTAAACGAGGCCGGCATCCACCCGAGCCCAGAGCGGCGCAAAAAGAAGCCCGCCCTGCCGTGGACCACGTTCATCCGGGCGCACATGGAAACCATGATCGCGTGCGACTTCTTCTCGAAGACCGTGTTTACGCTGCGTGGGCCGAGGACCGCCTATGTGCTGATGTTCATCCATCTCGGCAGCCGCCGGGTATTCTGCACCGCCCCGACCTATGCCCCTGACTCGGCATGGGTGACCCAGCAGGCCCGCAACACTTTGATGTGGTGCGCTGAACAAGGGATCACGCCGGAGTTTCTGATCCGCGATGCCGACACCAAGTTCAGCGACAGCTTCGATACCGTCTGGGTGTCAGAGGGCGCTCGGGTCATCCAGATCCCTCACAGGGCGCCCGATGCAAATGCCTTCGCAGAATCCTTCATCGGCACGATCAAGCGCGAATGCCTCGATTTCTTCGTCTGCTTCAGCCGATCCCAGCTCGATTACATCGTGCAGACTTGGGTACGCCACTACAATGTCGAGCGCCCGCATCGCGGACGGGACATCGGCAACAACGTGCTACAAGTCGATTTCCGGCCAACCCGTGACGGACCAATCCGCCGCAAACGCCAGCTTGGCGGCATCGTCACATCCTACACCCGCGAAGCCGCCTGAATATCCGATCCAATCAAACCAGAAGGAAGGATAAGGTCGAGTTGCTCTTGCCGGGTTCCACCGCAGACCTTAAAAAAATGGCGTCGTGTCAACGTGATGGGTCGTGCCTACATTTTGGCACCCCTCTCAGATCGGGCCAAAGACGCTCGGCACAGCACGCAACAGAGACGGGCGACTCCCCAGAGGCCGAAGTGATCCGTTTGAACCGCCTGATTGCGCCAACCTTACCAGCCGAGCTGCCGCACGATCCACCCCCGAGATCATGACGCGCTAACACCGTCGTGCCCATGTTTACAGTAGCGTTACGGCGTGGTTTCAAGCATGACATGCTGATCACTCAGTTGGCAGCCTCCGGGTATTGTCCCTAGCGCAGCTCAGAGAAAAAGCCGCCGACATCGCGTGCAAGGGCGACCGGTTGTTCCATCGCCGCGAAGTGACCACCCTTTTTCATCTCGGTCCAGTGGCGGATATCCGTGAACATCCGTGAGGCGGCCTCGCGGCCCGGCCGGCGGATCTCGCGCGGGAAAACCGCGTGCCCCATCGGCACCGTCACCTGTGCACCATCCGGCACAGGCCAGTCGCCATGTAGGCGTGCGAAATAGGGCCAGAAGGACGATCCGATCGCGCCGGTGAACCAGTACAGTGCGATATTGGCCAGCATCCGGTCCCGCGACACGGCGGTGAAAGGATCGCCATCGTGATCCGTCCAGCGATGGAATTTCTCACCGATCCATGCAGTCAACCCTGCCGGGCTGTCGTTCAGGGCATAGGCGAGCGTCTGCGGCTTGGTGCCCTGGATCAGGGCATAGGCGGTTTCCTCTTGCTCGAAGGCGGATGGTTCGGGGCGCAGTGGCAGGTAATTCAGATGCAGGCCCTCAACCCTGCCCGGGTGACGCAGCGCCAGCGCAGCGCCCGTGAACGCGCCCCAATCGCCACCCTGCACGCCGAAGCGATCAAACCCAAGCGCGGTCATCAGATCGGCAAAGACATCCGCCATCTCTGCCGCCGAAAACCGGCGCTGTCCCGGCGTGAAGGACAGAGCGAACCCCGGCAGGGACGGCACGATCAAGGTAAAGGCATCCTCCGCACTGCCGCCGAAACGCGCGGGATCGGTAAGCATGGGCAGTATGTCGAGAAACTCGAACACCGATCCGGGCCAGCCATGCAGCAGCAACAGCGGGCGCGGCGCAGGTCCCCTGCCCTCGGCCCGGATCACATGCATGTCGATCCCGTGCAGCGGCACCATTAGCTGATCGAACGCGTTCAAAGCGGCCTCCTGCGCGCGCCAGTCGAACCCGTCGCGCCAATAGCCAATCAGATCGGCCAGCCAGTCCGGATCAGTGCCAAAGGCCCAGTGCGGCCCCGGCGTCCGGTCCGGCAAGCGGGTGCGGAAGAGCCTGTCGTTCAGATCGTCTATCTGCGCCTGCGGCACACGTAATCGAAACGGCGTCATGTCACGCGGCCTCAAGGATCAGAGCGATCCCCTGACCACCGCCGATGCACATGGTGGCGGCACCGGTCGTCGCGCCTGTCCGGCGCATCTCGTAGACCAGCTTGGTGGTGATGATCGCCCCGCTGGCTCCGATGGGATGACCCAGCGCCACCGCACCCCCGTTCGGGTTCACCCGCGCCGGATCAAGCCTCAGTTCGGCGGTCACGGCACAGACCTGCGCGGCAAAGGCCTCGTTGCTTTCGACTAGGTCCAAATCGCCTGCGGTCAGACCCGCGCGCTCCAGCGCCACACGCATGGCGGGCACCGGCCCCAGCCCCATGACCTCGGGTGCGACCCCGGCGTGTCCATATGACACCACCCGTGCCAAAGGCGTGACACCGCGCTGCGCAGCGGCCTCGGCCGACATCAACAGGACCGAAGCCGCGCCATCATTGATCCCCGAGGCATTGCCCGCCGTGACCGTACCGCCCTTCCTGAACACCGCGCGCAGGCCCGCCATACCCTCGGGGGTGGCATCAGGGCGCACATGTTCGTCGGTGTCAAAGACCACCTCGCCCTTGCTCGTCTGCTGGACCACCGGCACGATCTGGTCGCGGAAATGCCCCGCCGCGATGGCCGCCGCCGCGCGCCTGTGGCTTTCCACCGCAAAGGCATCCTGCGCCTCGCGGGTGATCCCGCAGCGGTCCGCCACGTTCTCGGCCGTGATCCCCATATGGCCGTGGCCAAAGGGATCGTGCAAAGCCGCGGTCATCATGTCGATGGCCTGGACATCGCCCATTTTCGCTCCCCATCGCGCCGCCGGCAACATGTAACCCGCGCGGCTCATGCTCTCGGCCCCACCGGCCAGAACGATATCCGCATCGCCCATCGCGATGGCCTGAATGCCCGAGATGATCGCTTGCAGACCGGACCCGCATAGCCGGTTCACCGTCAGCGCCGGGGCCCGCTCTGGCACGCCTGCCCCCATGGCGATGGTGCGTGCCAGATACATGTCGCGCGGTTCGGTATGAATGACGTTACCGTAAAAGACTTGCTGGACCGACGCGGCATCGATCCCTGCGCGGTCCAGCGACGCCTGCGCGGTCAGAATGCCCAGTTCGGTCGGGCTGAAGGCCTTGAGAGATCCGCCGAACGCACCGATGGCGGTTCGGGCGGCAGAGACGATGAAGATGTCTTTCATGGGGTTGCCTTTTATTGAACGCCGTAGGCGTATGCCGGGAGCCACGTTACGAGTTCGGGGATTTCGAAGACGATGAAGAGGCCAAGGAGCTGGAGCAGGACGAAGGGGATGACGCCCTTGTAGATATGCGACAGCGAGACCTCGGGCGGGCAGACGCCCTTGAGGTAGAACAGCGCAAAGCCCACTGGGGGTGTCAGGAACGAGGTTTGCAGCGTCACCGCCACGAGGATCGCGAACCAGACCACCGAGGGGTCGTTGACCGTGTCAAACCCGTTGATGCCCAGATCCAGCGAGAGGATCACCGGCAGCATGAGCGGCATGATGATGATCGTTATCTCGATCCAGTCCAGCAGGAAGCCCAGCAGGAAGACGATGAACAGGATAAAGGCCACCGTCCAGAAGGGATGCCCGTCAAAGGCATTCAGCACCATGTGCTCGATGATCTCGTCGCCGCCATAGCGCCGCAGCACGAAGGCAAAGAAGTTCGCCGCCAGAAAGATCCCCACGATGTACCCGGCGGTGTTCAGCGTCGAGCGCGAGACCTCGGCCAGCACCTTGAAGTTCAGCTTGCGGTTCACCAGCGCCAGCAACGTCGCCCCCATCGCGCCCAGCCCCGAGGCTTCGGTCGGCGTGGCAAAGCCCGCAAAGATCGACCCGAGCACCAGCAGGATCAGGAACATCGGCGGCACCACGGCCAGCGCGACCTCCTTGACCACATCCCAGCTGACCTCGCCCGCGTCCGGCGGGGCGGGCATGGCCTTGGGGTTGATCAGCCCGTAGATCACGATGAAGACGATATAAAGCGCCCCCAGCAGCAGCCCCGGAAAGAGCGCACCCATGAAGAGATCGCCCAAGCTGATCGCCAGCTGGTCGGACATAATCACCAGCATGATCGAGGGCGGGATCAGGATGCCCAGCGTGCCCGCCGAGGCAATGGTGCCCGTGGCGATGGGTTTGGAGTAATTCTGCCCCATCATCTGCGGCAGCGCCATCACGCCCAGCAGCGTCACCGAGGCCCCGATCACCCCAGTCGAGGCCGCGAGGATGATCCCGATCAGCAGCACCGTCAGCGACAGCCCGCCGCGCAGCCCGCCAAAGAGCTTCTGCATCGACTGCATCATGCGCTGCGCCACGCCGGACTGGTCCAGCATCAGCCCCATGAAGATGAACATCGGCAGCGCCACCAGCACCGGGTTCTTGACGATCGACCCGAACAGCCGCCCCGAGAGCGCCTGCAGCTTCTGGTATTCGATGCCGGTGCGGTCAAACGCGATGATGTCGCGGAAGGTGCCGCGGAACGGGTCCAGCAGGAACTCGGCGATCAGCACAAAGATCAGCGAGATCCCCACCAGCGCCATGGCCACGGGCACCCCGCGGAACAGCATGAAGATGAAGCCGCCGAACATGAAGATCACCGCGATCTCGTTCAGCGTGAGGAATTGGCCCAGGAATGACAGCATCACTTGGCCCTCCGGGCGTCACGGATGATCGCAGCACCGATCAGCGCAAGCGTCAGCGCAAGGGGGATCACGATGGTGTACTTGATCTCCCAGGGGCCCAGGTCGAATTCGTCAAAGATCGGCTTGCGGGTGATGGTGCGCGGGTTCTCACCCTCGGGCAGGGTCACAAAGTGGTAGACATAGACCACGTAGTAGAACGCCAGGTTCACCACGAACATCACCGCCGGAAAGGACCAGACCAGCAGCCGGCCGGTCGTGATGGGCCCCAGCACCTTAATCCGGCGCACATAGGCCGCCCAGATCGCCACGATCAGCAGCACAAACGACAGGTTCAGCAGAACCTTGAGGATCCAGAGATTGTGCAAGCCGTTGGGGCTGTCCGAGCCTTCGTTCGCCACGACCGAAGAGATCGCATAGCCCAGCGTCACATCCCAGCACAGGATCGCAAAGGGCAGGAAACACCAGGCCAGCGCAAAGACATCGATGCGCGCCTGCCGCTTGCGGTCAAAATTGTCGTAAAAGATATCCACCCGCACGTGGCTGTTGGTGGTCACCGCATAGGCCACACCGATCAGGACCGCCGCGCCGTAAAGCCACCATTGCAGATCGTCCAGCCAGGCCTGATTGTGACCCGCCTGCCGCAAGACAACCTGCGAACAGATGGCGATCATCAGGATCGGGAACAGCCAGGCAAAGACATTCGACAAGCCCACCACAAAGCGGTCGCCCGTGTTGTGATCCTCGCGGCCCACCTCACCCGGATCGTAAATCGCTGCGGGCATCTGAACACCCTGCGCGCCTGCATCCTGCTGCATGACGCCTCCCCCTTTTTTGGCTGAACAATGGCTGAACACAAGACCGGGCCTTTCCCCGGTCAGCAAAGGCAGGCCCGGTCAGGGCCTGCCTTTCTTGTCACGGAACCGGGTCGCGATCAGTTGCGCGGACGCGGCAGATAGATGGTGTCGCCCCAGGTCTTGTAGCCCGCGCGGTACTCGGTCAGGTCGTCCCAGACTTCCTTGAAGAAGGCATCCTCAGCGGCCAGTTCCGCGGCCACTTCGTTCCAGGCCACTTCAAAGACCGCCAGCTGCTCGGGCGTCCAGCTCTTGAGGGTCACGCCGTTCTTTTCCACGTTCTCCACCATGGCCCCAAAGTTGGTGGCCTCGCCTTCGGCATAGTTGGTGGTGATATTGGCCAGGCATGCGATCTCGATCTGGTTCTGCGCAACCTCGCCCAGCTCGTCCCAGGCATCCTTGTTGATCAGCAGTTCGAACATGGTCGCGGGCTGGTGCCAGCCGGGGAAGTAGTTGTACTTGGCGATCTGGTGAAAGCCCAGACGCGCGTCGATGCGCGGCATGGAGAATTCGGTCGCGTCAATCGCGCCACGCTCAAGCGCCGGGAAGATGTCGCCACCGGCCAGCAGCGAGGTCGAGACACCCAGCTTTTGCATGACCTCGGCGCCCAGACCGAAGAAGCGCATGTTCAGGCCCTTGAGGTCGTCAAGCGAGGTGATCTCGTTCTTGAACCAGCCCGAGGTTTCCGGCGCGATCACGCCACAGGGGGTGACATGCACGTTGTAGCCGTTCTCGTCATACATGCGCTGGAACAGCTCGGCACCGTCGTCATAGAGCATCCAGCCCAGGAACTCGCCAGCTTCGGGACCAAAGGGCACCGCCGCAAACAGCGAGGCCGCCGTGATCTTGCCCTGCCAATACCCCGAGGTCGTAAACGCCGCGTCAACAGACCCGTTCGAAACCGCATCCAGAGCCTCAAGCGTCGGAACCAACTCGCCCGGATCAAAATGCTCAAACTCAACATCCGACGAAATGCTGTTGATCTTCTCAACAAAATCAACAGCAGCCGTCCCCAAAATCGGCAGGTTCTTACCAAAGGCCGAAGTCATTTCGAACACCTCCTGCGCCTGCGCCGATCCCGTGCCGACAATCGCCACAACCGCGGCAGTTACATATCTGTTCATCCGTTTTTCCTTCCTTCAGATTCAGGCCACGAGGGCCGCATGGAGGGGCAACACAAGGCTGCGTTGCCCCGCGTTTCACAGGTATCAGCCCATCGCCGCCTTGACCTTTTCGGGCGTGATCGGCAGCGACCTGACCCGCGCGCCCACCGCACTGAAGATCGCGTTGGCAATCGCAGGAGCGACCACCGTGGCGCTCGCCTCACCCACACCGGTGGGATAGTTGCCGCTCTCCAGCACCGAGACATCCAGTTCCGGCAGGTTTTCCTGCCGAAGCGGCGTCATGTCCTGAAAGCTTTCTGCAAGGATATTGCCATCGGCGAACTGCACGTCCTCAAGCATGGCAAAGGCCAGCCCCCAAAGCCCCGCGCCCATGGATTGATCCCGGGTGATCTGCGGGTTCACCAAAGTGCCATGTTCGGACACCAGTGTCAGCTTTTTGACCTCGAACGCGCCGGTTTCTGGGTCGACCGCCACATGAGCTGCCCCGCCTGTCCAGATGGCCGAGGGGCGTTCCTGCGGGGCGGCAACGGCCAGACCGATCGCTTCATTCGCGGGCAGCCTCTTGCCATAGCCCGAGCGCCGGACAACTTCGCGCAGCACGGCCGCCAGCCGCTTGGCCCCATCGGTCTGCGCGCCCTCGCCAGCGTTTTTGCCGGTGCCGTCCAGCAATTCCAGCCGCAGCGACAGCGGGTCCTTGCCGATCTGGTGGGCGATCTCGTCGACAAAGCTTTCGAGCGCAAAATACTGATAGCCCGGCCCAACAGCACGCACAGCGCCCGGCGGCAGCGCGCTTTGGGCGATCTCGTTCAGCGAGGTCACGACTGTCTGGTTTGGCACCGTATACCAGTGATCCAACCCGTTGACCGCAAAGGGGTCATGCATCGGTGCGGCTTCATTGCCGGTCTTGTCCGGTGCCATGAAGGGCGGTGCGAGGATCGGGATCAGGTAGGATCCGGCATTTTGTGCCTTCATCGCCGAAACGGTGGTACCGTTCAGACCCGCCTGAAGTTTGACGGCGTTCACGGGGCGGGAATAGTCCATCACCTGTTCGAACTCGCGTGAGTAGATCACCTTGACTGGTTTGCCCAGCTCCAACGCCGCCATCGCCGCGAGGATATGCGGGTCGGAATACTGGCGCCGCCCGAACGAGCCGCCCAGATATTGCTGGTGCACGACGATCTTGTCCTGTTCAAAGCCCAGCTTGGTCAGGTCACCCACCATAAAGCTTTGGATCTGCGTGCCGGTGTAGACATTGCAGACACCGTCCTTGATATCGACCAATGCGGTCTGCGGCTCAAGCGCGCCATGCAGGTTGATGCCCACCTCATAGATCGCTTCAACACGGGATTCAGCTCTGGTCAGTGCGGCATCGGCATCGCCTTCCTTGAGAAAGTGCGACTCTGCCTCACCGGTGTCGATCAGGCGCAGGTTTTCGGCGCGCAAGTCATCCAGCTGCACAGTGGCGTTGGGGCCTGCGTCGTATTCGACAACCAACAGCTCGGCGGCCTTTTTCGCGGCATAGTAGGTGTCGGCCACTGTCAGCACGATGCCTGTCATATAGTGTTCGATCACCGGGCCCGTGGGCACGACGTGGCCAACATAGCCTTTGATGCCTTTGGCCGCACTGTCATCGACCGAGATCACCTTGGCCCCGTTCCGCACAGGCGGGATCAGCGGCGTGGCCACAACCATTCCCGGCACCTGTGCGTCGATGCCATACATCGCCTGCCCTCGGGCCTTGGCGGGGATATCAAGCGCAGGAACGCTTTGACCAACGATATGGCGCTGATCGGCGGTCTTTAGCGTGATGGCGGCCATCTCTTCTTCGGTAAAGCTGCGCGGTGTCACGCCCGATGCGACCAGCGCGCCATAGGTCACTGTATGCCCGTTGCCGGTAATCACGCCCTTATGCGCGGTATAGTCCGCTGCAGAGCCACCGAATTTCTCGGCGGCGGCCTCAAGCAGCGTGATCCGGCCCGAAGCGCCTGCGCGCGACAACGCGTCAAAGGTCCAGTTGATCGACCAGGACCCCCCGGTCAGATGCAGGCCGAGGCGCGGATCGAAACCGATGTAGTCAATCTCGACCTTGTCCCAGTCGGCCTCAAGCTCGTCCGCAACGATCTGCGCAAGGGCCGTTCCCACATGCTGGCCGACCTCGGCCTTCTGGATGTGGACAACGATGCGCTCATCGGAATGGATGTCAAAGAACAGCGTGGGAGAAATCAGACTGCGGGTTGCGGCATGGGCCATATCGGGCACGATAAGGCCCCAGCCCAGCGTCAGACTGCCTGCTGTGGCACCAGCACCGACAAGAAAGCGGCGACGGCTGACGGGTGTGTTCATCTTGTTCATATCAATGGCTCCTTACGCTCTGGCGACGGTTTTGATCGCGTCGCGAATCTTGGCGTAGGTCATGCAGCGGCAAAGGTTGCCGTTCATGGCCTCGGCGATTTCCGCGTCGGTCGGGTTGGGGTTGTTGGCCAGAAGGTCGGCGGCCTGCATGATCTGGCCGGACTGGCAGTAGCCGCATTGCGGCACCTGATGTTCGACCCAGGCCAGTTGCAACGGGTGTTCCCCGCTTGGGTGCAGCCCTTCGATGGTGGTCACCTCTGTGCCTTCATCAAGGTCTTCCAGCCATGTTTGGCAGGAACGCACAGCCTCGCCGTTCACATGCACGGTGCAGGCCCCGCACAGGCCCTGCCCGCAGCCGAATTTGGTGCCGGTCAGGCCCAGTTCTTCGCGGATCACCCAGAGCAGGGGCGTTTCGCCGTCCGAGGCGACCGCTCTCTCGGTCCCGTTGATGGTCAGTTTCTTCATTGGGTCTTCCTCCCTTGGTTGCGCCGGTCAGGCGTCTTGCAGTGTCGTTAATCGGGCCGCGTCGATCCCTTCGAGCGCGCGGATAGCAAAGCGTTCTGCCAATGGTGCCAGCGTTGCCGCCTCGGCGCTGGCGGCGTTTCCGGCCCGCGCGCGGTCGGCAATGCCGACGAAGATCACGGCAAAGCGGAACAGCGCGAAGGCCACATGGAACGCGGCGAGCGGCGGCGTCGGGATGGCGTGGGCGTGGTATTCCGCCTCGAACTCGGCGCGCGTCGGAATGCCCGCCGCCTGCCATCCGGTGCCGTGGATGCCGCCATATTCATCGGGTCCGGTGTGCCATGGCATCACGCAAAACCCCAGATCAGCCAGCGGATGACCCAGAGTTGACAACTCCCAGTCCAGCACGCCGATCACGCGCGGCTCGGTCGGATGGAAGAGCATGTTGCCCAGCCGGAAATCGCCGTGGGCGATGGACACAGCGCCGTCATCTTCGGGCATGTTCGCAATGAGCCAGTCAAGCAGTCTGTCCAGCGCGGGAACCACGCCGCCGGGGCTTTCGCGGTATTGCCGCCCCCAGCGGTTGATCTGGCGCTCGAAGTAATTTCCGGGTTTGCCGTAGTCGACCAGCCCAACCGCTTCGGGGCGCACAGCATGCAGCCGGGCCAACGTGCGGGCCATATCGAGATAAATCTCGCGCCGCTCTTCGGGTGCGAGGCCGGGCAATGTGCAATCGGTGAACACGCGCCCCTCCAACCGCTCCATCAGGTAGAAAGGCGTGCCGAGGATGGTCTCGCCCTCTTCCAGCCAAAACGCCTGTGGCACCGGCACATCCGTGCGCTCCAGCGCGCGCAGAACGCGAAACTCGCGTTCGATGGCATGGGCGCCGGGCAGGATCGGTCCTGCGGGCTTCTTACGCAGCACCAGGCGTGCGCTGCCCCAATCCACGAACCATGTCGGGTTGGACTGGCCACCGCCGATACGTTCTATGCGCAGATCGCCTCCCGGCAACTTTGCCGCCAGCCAGCGTCCCAAAGCGACAGGGTCCAGATCGCTCATTCCGCCGCCTCCGCATAGGCCGGCGCGGTATCCCAGGTCCAGAAACCGCGCCCCTCGTCGCCGAGGAAGCGGTTCAGCACCATCTGGTGCACCTCGTCCGCGCCATCGACCAGCCGTGCCTGACGGGCATAGCGGTAGATCCACTCCAGCACCGTGTCGCAGGAATAGCCGCGCGCGCCGTTGACCTGAATCGCCACATCGGCGGCCTTGTGCAGCAGGTTGGCCACATGAATCTTGGCCATCGAGATTTCCTTGCGGGCAAAGCTTCCCTGATCCAGCGCCCAGGCCGCTTTCATCACCAGCAGGCGGCCGATCTCGATCCCCATGGCCAGATCGCCCATCTTGATCTGAATGCTCTCGCGATCCGACAGGCGCACGCCGAACCCGTGGCGGTTCAGCGCGTAGTCCTGCGCGATCTCGGTGCAGCGCTTGGCCAGGCCCAGCCAGCGCATGCAATGGGTCAGCCGCGCGGGGCCAAGCCGCATCTGGGTCAGTTTCAGCCCCAGCCCCTCGCCCAGAAGCACCCGGTCGGCGGGCAGTTCCATGCCCTCGTAGACCAGTTCGCAATGGCCGCCATGTTCCTCGGGTCCCATGATCGGGATGCGCCGGTCGATGCACCAGCCGGGCTCGTCACGGTGATGCAGAAAGGCGGTCAGCCCGCGGCGCGGATCGTCCGACGTGCGTGCCATGAGGATGAAATGCGCCGCATCCTCAGCCCCGGTGATGAACCACTTGCGGCCCCGTATCACGTAGCGGTCGCCCTGCTTTTGCGCTGTGGTCAGCATCATGCCGGGGTCCGACCCACCACCGGGATGTGGTTCCGTCATGGCAAAGGCAGAACGGACCTGCCCCTGCACGATGGGTTGCAACCATTGCGCTTTCTGAGCGTCGGTTGCGGCTTGTTCCAGCACCATCATGTTGCCGTCATCGGGTGCCGCGGAATTGAAAACCACCGGCCCAAAGATCGAGCGGTTCATTTCCTCGTAGCAGGCCGCCATCCCGACCTTGCCCAGACCTTGACCGCCGGTTTCCGGGCGCAGTTGCAGGCACCACAGCCCATCGGTCTTTGCCCTTTCACGCAAGATTTCAAGCGGTTCCGACGCGATATTGCCGTGGGCTTCCCAGTTGCCCCGGTCTTCCTCGACCGGCAGGATCTCGTCCTCGACAAACCGCGCGATGCGGGCGCGGAAATCCTCAACGCGGGGGGGCAGCATGAAATCCATGGCTTACGCCCCTTCAAGAGCAAGCGTTTCGCCTGCATCCGCGCCTTGACAGTCTGTCAATGTGACGGTGACGCCCAAACTGTCCCCGACCGCCTTGGAAAACGGGCAGATCCGGTGCGCGCCGTCGGGGATCCTAAGCGCTGTGTCGCGGTCCAGATCGGGCAACGACACCTTGATGTCAGCAATCAACGCGTAGCGATCCGCCCCGTCCGAACGCAGGCCCGAGTGCACCGTGACCGAAGGCGTGCCGATCTGCGTCTTTCCTTCACGCGCCACGCGCAGCATGGCCGAGGTGAAGCAGGCAGCATAGCCTGCGGCGAAAAGCTGTTCAGGGTTGATTCCGTTGAAAAAGTCGCTGATTTCGGGGCGTCTGTTTGAGGTATTGGTCTGATTTCGTTCAGATGTCTAAGGCG
>CANNCS010000045.1 GCA_947503115.1 uncultured Marivita sp. | reverse complement strand
CATGGAATCAGAGCGCGGGCGAGCTGGGAACCTCAGAAATCCCTAATGAGTCAGAAGCCAGCCCCTTTGGTATAAGAGAAGCCTAACACCGGATGCCACAACGTAACAGTTTCATGACGCCCTGTGGATAAGATTATGCAAATCTGTGATCAGGGCGCTGCGACCGCAGGCGTTTTGTTCAAAGCGCGGTAAGTCACAAATCTGTTTCGTGAACTTCGCAAACCCGATTCAAAACTGTCGTCATAGCGTCGTAGACGCCCCGTATCCGCCCCCAAGAAAACTGGGGAATACGATGCTTGAACTAAAGTCACTGACCAAAAGGTTTGGCGACAAGATCGCTGTGGACGCTGCAACTTTCACCGTCGATCGGCCCATGATGATCGGCATCATCGGCCGTTCGGGTGCTGGGAAATCGACACTGCTGCGGATGCTGAATCGTCTGAATGATGCAAGCGACGGCGAGATTTTGTTTGAAGGACACGAGATTTCCTCGCTCAAGGGCGCGGCGCGGCGCGAATGGCAATCGCGCTGTGCGATGATCTTCCAGCAGTTCAATCTTGTCCCACGTATGGACGTGGTTTCGAACGTGTTGCACGGCACACTGAACCGCCGGTCCACCTTTGCGACGATGTTCAACCTCTACCCCCAAGAGGACATCCATAAAGCGATCGAAATCCTCGACCGCCTTGGCATCGCGGAACAGGCCCCCAAACGCGCTGAGGCGCTATCGGGTGGCCAGCAGCAACGCGTCGCGATCGCACGCGCGTTGATGCAAGACCCTAGCATCATCCTCGCCGATGAACCGATTGCCAGCCTTGACCCGATGAACGCCCAGATCGTGATGGATGCGCTGCGCCGCATCCATGAAGAAGACGGGCGTATGGTCATCGCAAACCTGCACACCCTCGACACCGCCCGCCGCTATTGCGACCGCGTGATCGGGATGCGCGACGGGCGCATCGTCTTCGACGGACGCCCTGACCAACTGACCACCGGTGTCGCACGCGACATCTACGGCGCGGGGGCGGATTTCTCGGAAGCCGCCACATCCACCGCCATCGAAACACTGGATCGGACCAACCAAGACCTCGTGTTGGCCTGAGCCAGTTGAAACCCCGCTGCGGCGGGCTTTTGCATTTCATCACACCCAATGGAGAGACAGATGAAAAAGACCATCGCACTTGCACTTGCGACCACAACCGCCCTGAGCACCGCTGCTTTCGCACAGGACATCACCGAATTCCGCATCGGCATCCTTGGCGGCGAAAATGCTCAGGACCGCATGAACAGCTACAGCTGCCTGCAGGACTATGCCGCCGAAGAGCTGGGCGTCGAAGTGAAACTGTTCGCCCCCGCCGACTATAACGGTGTGATCCAAGGGCTGCTGGGTGGCACCATCGACATGGCATGGTTGGGCGCTTCATCCTATGCCGCGACGTTCCTGCAAGACCCCGAAGCGGTTGAGCCGGTTCTCGTCAAGGTGAACATGGACGGGTCCATCGGCTACCACTCCATCGGTTTTGCCCGCAAGGACGCTGGCGTCACATCTCTCGAAGATATGCAGGGCAAAGTGTTCGGCTTCGGCGACCCGAACTCCACATCGGGTTATCTGATCCCTTCCATCGAAATCCCGCAGGCCACCGGTTCGACGATGGAATCCGGCGACTATTTCGGTGAAGTCAAATTCACCGGCGGTCACGAACAGACCATCGTTGCAGTTTACAACGGTGACATCGACGGCGGCGTTACATGGGCCGACGGTCAGGGCAACTGGGAAGACGGTTACAACTCGGGTGCGCTGCGCAAGGCGGTTGATGCGGGTTTGGTTGACATGAACGAACTGGTTCAAATTTGGAAATCCAAAGTGATCCCAGAAGGCCCGGTTGTTCTGCGCAAGGCGCTCCCGAATGAGGTCAAGGCAAAGATGACCGCTCTGGTCGACGGCCTGCACGAGCGCGATCAGGATTGCGCCTACGGTGTGGCCGCTGGCGAAACGCTTGGCTTCCAGCCGGTCGAACACAGCACCTACGAGTCGGTCATCGCAGCACGCCAATCCAAAATCGGCGGCTAAGACCCACCCCACTCCTTCGGCAGCCCGCACGCGGGCTGCCGATTTTCATTTGAGGGCAGCAGATGACAGACGCTACACTTGCCGCGGCGCAGGGACGCCAAACGGTAGACAGCATTCAGACCAGTTATATGGCACAAGTGCAGCGCCGCCGCCTTTACGGTGGGCTGGCATTGCTCATCTTCGTTGTGCTTATGGTGTCCGGCTTCAACGTGGCCGACGACCGCAACGCCGGCGGCTTCTGGGACGGGTTGCACCAAATCGGTGATTACCCAGCAGAAGTATTGGCCGAGGCTTGGGAAAAACGCGCCGACCTGCCTGCGCTTATTGTCAAATTCTTCCCGGCACTGGTGGAAACCATCAACATTGCTGCTGTATCCACATTGATTGGAGCCGCAGCCGGTCTGATCCTGTCGCTGCTGTCGACACGCGGTCTGGCCCGCTGGCCCCGCCTGATTCCAGTGTTCCGCCGCAGCATGGACATCATGCGCGCCGTGCCGGAAATTGTGATTGCGCTCGTCCTGATCTTTGTTCTCGGCGGTGGCCCGGTTCCCGCGATGATCGCCATTGCCATCCACACCGCGGGCGCCTTGGGCAAAATGTTTTCAGAGGTGGCGGAAAACGCCGACCTTAAACCCGTCGAAGGGCTGGCATCGACCGGGGCGAACTGGTCACAACGAATGTGGCTTGGTGTACTGCCACAGGTCGCTCCCAACTATCTGAGCTATGCGCTTTTGCGCTTTGAAATCAACATTCGCGCCTCGGCCATCCTTGGCTTCGTTGGCGCTGGAGGTCTGGGATACGAGCTGCGCAACGCGATGGCTTGGGGACCAGGCCGTTTCGATGAGGCCGCCGCGATCTTCATCCTACTATTCGGAACCATCGTGTTCTTCGACCAAATCTCAAGCCGTTACCGCAATCGTCTGACCGAAGGACATAACGCATGACCGCCGCTGATCTGAGTCTTGTCAAAACGGAAGCGGACGCGCTTTTCGCCCGCAAACGCATCTATACCGTGGCCTTTCCTGCGATCGTCCTTGCTTATTTCGTCTACATCTTCTTCGCCTTCGACATCGCGGGCCTGACGAAACGCGCAAATTGGGACAACGCTGTCACACTCGCATCTGACAGTTGGTCTTACAAAACCCACGTCACCCGCGACAATCGCAGCGGCGAGATGTCCTATGCAGTCGAAGGCGAACGCAAAGGTGCTTACCCCGAGGGCCAGCGCCCCGATTGGGTGAGCGGCGACGACATCATCACGATTGATCTGGGCGGCGACACCATCGTTCGCCTGCTGCCTGAGCAGCGCACCGAGATCGAAGTCCCAGGCTTCGGCCTGATCGAAGCGCAAGCCGAAGGCCGCACCATCACCACCAACCTGTCAGGCGATGCGCCCGACTGGATCAACGCCTCGAACCGCCGTGTGGCAATCACCACACCCGAAGGCCGCGTGACGATCACCGGATCGAAAACAGAGGTGTTCAACTATTTCCCGGGATGGGAGCTGTTTTGGTTCACCTTCGACAGCCCATATCACGGTCATGGAGTGTTCGAGATCCTGTTGGGCGACCGCATCGACCCGACCCGTCCGAATGTCGCTGGCGCAGTCTCTGACTGGTGGAACAACGCCATGTGGCGGCACAAAGACGTGGCATGGGCGATTGGTGAAACCATCCTTATGGCGTTCCTTGGCACAATGGGGGCCGCGATCATTGCCCTGCCGCTTGCCTTCATGGCGGCCAAACGTTTTGCACCGGTCATGATCGTACGCGCCGCAACGCGTCGCCTGTTCGATTTTGTGCGCGGCGTCGATGCCCTGATCTGGACCGTTGTTCTGGCCCGAGCCTTTGGCCCTGGCCCTCTGACCGGGACGCTGGCGATCCTGATCACTGACACGGGCACGTTCGGCAAGATCTTTTCAGAGGCGCTCGAAAACGTCGATCAAAAGCAGATCGAGGGTGTTGCCTCCACCGGGGCCAAGCCGCTGCAACGCTACCGCTTTGGCGTGATCCCACAAATCGTACCGATCCTTCTGGCGCAGATCCTCTACTTTCTCGAATCCAACACCCGCTCGGCCACGATCATCGGTGCGATCACCGGCGGTGGCATCGGCCTTATGCTGACACAGGCAATCCAGACCCAGAAGGACTGGGAAGAGGTCGCCTATTACATCGTCTTGATCATTGCGATGGTGATGGCAATGGACAGCTTCTCGGGCTGGCTGCGCGGCAAGTTGATTGGCCGCAGGGACTGATATGGCACGCCTCAAACATGACGCGCCGTTCGTTCACGAGGGATGTACCCTGACTGACAGCACATTTGGCGCTTACACCGAGATCGGGTTGGGCAGCCGTATCACCAACAGTAGTATTGGCGACTACAGCTACTGCGATCGCTATGGTGATATCGCCAATGCCGATGTGGGAAAGTTCGCGAATATAGCCAGCTTCGTGCGGGTCGGCGCGACAGACCATCCGCTTGAGACGGCAGCGTGTCACCATTTCCTATACCGGTCGCAGGATTACTGGGACGATGCCCGCCCGGACGAAGACTTCCTGAACCACCGCAAAACCCGTCGCGCGGTGATCGGCCATGACACATGGATCGGCCACGGCGCAATGATCAAACCAGAGGTCACTCTCGGCCATGGTGCCGTTGTGGCCAGTGGGGCTGTGGTGACCAAGGATGTCGCCCCTTACACCATCGTTGCCGGAACCCCCGCACGCGTGCTGCGGGAACGACAGCCCATCGCAATTGCGGAACGCCTGATAGAACTCGCTTGGTGGGACTGGCCCCACGATGCGCTGCGCATGGCGCTGGATGATTTCCGGTCGTTGCGCGCCGAGGATTTTTTGGAACGGTTTGGGGGTTAAGGGATGCTGAAGGAATTACAGAAACGGTTTGATGCCGCCTCCCTAAGCTATTGCGATCTCCACGGGTTAGAGCGTGATCGGGATTGGGTCATGCTCAAGCTGCAAGAAGAGATCGGCGAACTGACTCAGGTATGGAACACCAAGACCGGTCGCGGCCGCGACAAGGGGCTCAGCCACGAAGACTTGGATCAATCACTGGCTGACGAGGTTGCGGATGCCCTTGGAATGTTGCTTGTGTTTGCGCATCAGCACGAACTGGATCTCGCGGAGTCAATTGCCCGCAAGTGGCGATTTGATTGCAACGACCTCACATCTCCGACGTCAATTTAACCTGATCTCCGGCGAACAAAGCGCGCCGGCACATGACCTACAGTCTCTCGCCCCCAAAAGAAGACCTTCTTCAAATATCCGAACGTCCACTTGGCGCCTGTGATAAGAACGAGCGTCACGGCAACCGTTGTGAGAATTGATTTGGCAATGGTGGCGATGCTCGCCGTTTCAACCAACAGGTCGGTAGGCTCTGGCCACGTCAAAATCATGGCAGCAACACCAAGGTTCTCAGCATAATCGCACACCGCAGCCCCCAGCGACGCCGCAATACCCAACTGGACAAGCGTGCTGCTTTTCATCCGCTGCCCGAACCAGCTGTTCATTCCGACCAAAGTCAGCGCAAGCATCGCCGGGTAGATCGTATCCAAGGGAATCTGATGCGAAAGGTAATATGCGCGACCGTCTGCGGTTAGCCCGTCAAGTAAGACTGCCGCCTCGGCAGGGCCATACCCAAACGGGCGCATGTCAAACGGCACTTGGCCTGAAATCGCTTGGATCTCGGCGAGTGTCACATTGATCATCAGCCAATATACCGAGGCGCCGATCATCCCAGAGCAAATCGCGATTTTTCCGACATGCCGTGACCAAAAATTATTCATCATTTTGCAATCTCCTTGAACCATGTCACACATGCGCCAAGGCGGAACTTCCGGCATTATCATTTGATAAGGCACACACACATGGATCTACGGTCGTTTCTGGCGCAATCAGCAGACCTGTCCGACCCCACCTGCGTTGACGATTTCGCGTCTTACTGGACATCCAAACGCTTGAAGAAAGGCGCACATCTTGCCCGGCAAGAGCACCCCGAGACGTATGAATACATTTTGTTGGAAGGGTGCCTGACAAGCAGTATCTGTGATCACGATGGCAAGGAAATCTGCGTTGGTTTTTACGTCGGCCCCTGTGTCGTCACGCCGAACATCGCGCGCACACGGAACGATGCGTCGCTTGTGTCGATTGCGGCAGTAACCGACGCACTACTCTTTCGGATCGACCAGGATCTGCTATCGTACCGAATGATCGAATCCGAACCCGTACGCAATTGGGCCAATGGCATTCTGCGCGACGCGTTGAGCCGAAAGGTCGATCGAGAATGGTGTCTCGCGGCCCTGGGCGGCGCGGATCGGTTGCGATGGTTCCGCGAAACTTACCCCGGGTACGAAGATGTTTTCACCCACTCGTTGATTGCGTCCTATTTGGGCATAACGCCAGTTACGTTAAGCAGGCTTCGGTCAACCGAAACGCACCGCTGAAAGGCGTTCTATTGGATACTGCGCAACGCGTACCAGAGCGAATAAAGCCAGGTCTTAAATGACCTCACATCTCCAACGTTAACGTAACCCGATCTCCGGCGAACCACGTGCGCCCATATTCGACCGGGTGCCCCTCGGCCTCGACATTGACACTGGTCGACCGCAGCAGCGGATCACCTTCCCGCAGGTGCAAATGCAGCGCCTGCGTGACGTCAGCCAAGATCGCCGTCAGACGGGTGCTGGCGCGAGTGTAGTCGGCCACTCCCGAAAGCGCCAAGGCCTCGGTCACGCTGCTCGTCTCAGTCAGGTGGTGGTCGATCCCGAAAACCCGGTCCAGCGGGAACACACTTTCGAACAGCGCAATCGGCGCGCCATCTGCCAGCGACAGCCCGCGATAGGCACAAACAGGGGCGCCTTCGTCGACCTCTAACGCCCTTGCTTCGCCCGCAGTGGCAGCACGGCATTCCACGTCAAGGATACGCTTCTCCGGCCTCCTCCCTGCGGCAAGCAGGTTTTCGTGGAACCGTACCCGTTCGCCAATCGGATAATCGGTCGGCGTCGACGCAACAAAGGCCCCCGCCCCGCGCCGGGTTCGCACCAATCCTTCGTTCACCAAATGCGAAAGTGCATGGCGCACCGTGTGCCGGTTCACTCCGAACCGCGCAGAAAGCTGCGCTTCGGTCGGAAGTTTGTCACCGGACAGATAGCGCCCTTCAGAGATATCCGCCCTGAGTGCCGCCGCGATGGCTTGCCAGACAGGTGTCGAGGATCGGGCGTTACGCAAATTTCACAAAACTCCGCTGTCTCAGATCGGGGAATCTGGTATGATATGTCTAGTTGTATAGAAACTTGAAAAGTTGTCGAGATGAAAGACACGATCGACCAGAAACCTGACCGCAAGGCTTGGATGAGCCTGATGGCCAAAGCGCCCGAGGGCCGAGTCGCTGCCCTTCTGGACGCCGCCTTGCCCCGCCCCACTTTTACATGGCTGCGCGCCCCCGAAATCGGCAGCGTCATGGTGCGCGGTCGCGCAGGTGGCACTGGTGCGCCGTTCAACCTTGGGGAAATGACGATCACTCGCTGTGCACTGACTTTGCCCAGCGGGGAGGTTGGGCATGCCTATGTTCAAGGCCGCAGCAAAGCCGACGCCGAAGCCGCGGCACTGGTCGATGCGCTGATGCAAACGGGTGCGGTCAATGTCATGCAAGCCAAGGTTCTCGAAACGTTGGAGCAAGAGGCCACTGCACAGCGCACCAAACGCGCCGAAAAGGCCGCTGCCACGAAGGTCGGTTTTTTCACCATGGTGCGAGGGGAAGACTGATGCAGGCCCAAACACTAGAAGGCGGGTTCACCAACCCTGCCACCGACACCGCCCACGCCTTTCGCAGCGTAATGGAGGCGATGGCACGTCCCGGCAAGATTCAGACGCTGACAGGAGCAACGCCCCCTGCCCCGCTGTCTGTCGCTGCCGGTGTCGCGCTGTTGACCCTCTGCGACACCGAAACGCCGCTCTATCTGGCGGGTGACACCAATTGTGACGCGGTCCGCGCTTGGGTGGCTTTTCACACCGGCGCACCGATCACTGGTCCGTCGCATTGCATGTTCGCGCTTGGCACATGGGACGCACTTGGCCCTTTGTCCGCCTATCCCATCGGAACACCGGAATACCCGGACCGATCTGCAACGCTTATCGTGGAATGTGCGGACCTTACGGCAGACGGCGCAACCCTGACCGGCCCCGGCATCCGGGACACCGCCAACCTGTCCCTGCCCGAAACGCAGGCCTTTCAGGCCAACGCATCGCTGTTTCCGCTGGGGCTCGATTTCTTCTTCACAAGCGACGACCGCATCGCTGCGCTGCCGCGCAGCACGAAGGTCTCGCGCTCAAGTAGCGAAGCGGTAGCGCAAGAAGGAAATTCCTAATGTATGTAGCAGTCAAAGGCGGCGAACGCGCTATTGAGAATGCCCATGCGTGGCTTGCCGAAGAACGGCGCGGTGACATATCGGTGGCCGAACTTTCGGTCGCGCAAATCCGTGAACAACTCGGCCTTGCCGTCAACCGTGTGATGGCCGAAGGCTCGCTTTACGACCCTGATCTGGCCGCGTTAGCAATCAAGCAAGCGCGCGGTGATTTGATCGAAGCGATCTTCCTCATCCGCGCCTATCGCACCACCCTGCCGCGCTTTGGTGCGTCCGCCCCGGTGGACACTGGCGACATGGCCTGCGACCGGCGCATCTCGGCCACGTTCAAGGATCTGCCCGGTGGACAGGTGCTTGGCCCAACCTTCGACTACACGCACCGCCTTCTGGATTTCAAACTCGCCGCCGAAGGCGAAACTCCAGATGCTCCGCGACGCGACGCCGAACCCGGCCCGGTGCCGCATGTGACCGACTTCCTCAACCGTGAAGGGCTGATCGAAGAGGCCCTTCACGATGACACAACGCCACCTGATCTGACGCGCGAACCGCTGGAAATGCCCGCAGACCGTGCGCTGCGCCTTCAAGCGCTGACCCGCGCGGATGAAGGCTTTACCCTGTCGATGGCCTATTCCACCCAGCGCGGCTACGCCCGCAACCACGCATTTGTTGGCGAGTTGCGCATCGGCACTGTACCGGTCGAGATGGAGATCCCCGAATTAGGCTTCGCCATCGAAATCGGCGAAATCACCCTGACCGAGTGTGAAACCGTCAACCAGTTCAAAGGCTCGGAAACCGAACCGCCACAGTTCACGCGTGGATATGGGTTGGTTTTCGGCCAGACCGAACGCAAGGCGATCTCAATGGCATTGGTCGATCGCGCGCTGCGATGGGAAGAGCTGGGCGAAGACAACGTCGGCGCGCCTGCGCAAGACGCGGAGTTCGTGCTCTACCACGCGGACAACATTCAGGCGACGGGTTTCCTCGAACACATCAAGCTGCCGCATTACGTGGATTTCCAGTCTGAACTGGAGCTTGTCCGAAAACTGCGCCGCGAGGTCGAAGCGTCGCAAGAACAGCACCGAGAGGCCGCAGAATGACCCCCAAACACGTCGTCTTCGACATCGGCGGAGTGCTGGTGAATTGGCATCCACATCTTGCGTGGACCGACCGCTTTGGATCCGCCGAGGCCGCGCACGCCTTTGTCGAGCGCACCAACTTCCGCGCTCTTAATGCGCGCGGGGACGCAGGCGAACGCTTTGCCGATCTCGCGCTTGAGGTCGCGGATCCAGACGATCGCGCCCATTTCGCCGATTACGTGTCACTCTACACAAAAACCGTTGTCGACCCGATCCACGGCACATGGGCCATCCTCGACCGGCTTAAGGCGCAAGGCACCCCCGTGCATGCGATCACCAACTGGTCAGCGGAAACCTGGCCCGAAGGACTGAAAGTGCATCCGCGTTTGAGCGAGGTATTCGAAACACTCGTGGTGTCAGGTCAGGAAGGCATCATCAAACCCGATGCGCGAATTTTCCACCTGCTCTGCGATCGCGCCGGAGTGTCCCCCGAAGACTGCATCTTCATCGACGACGGGCTACACAATGTCGACGGTGCCCGCGCGGTTGGGATGGACGGCATCCATTTCACCTCGCCCGATGCGTTAGAAGCCGCGCTGAGTGAACGAGATGTGCTGTGAAAATGTCAGCCGCGCCGACGCTTCAGCGGCAGGTCGAAAATACCGCTTTTGTTTGCGGGATCGCTGAACCAGCCATCCGGGCCGATCAGGTCACTGGGCACCAGACGTTCCAACCGCGGCAGCAGACGGAACAACATTGGCTCCAAGGCCAACCACACGGCAAGGACGATGCCCGCCCACCACATCACAGTAATCATCAACGCGACCATAAGACCCCCGGGTTTTCGGACAGCGACTCGTTGCGTTGCATTAACCACAGCAGTGAGACAGTCTTGTGACACCCTCATCCGAATACAATTTCGCCTATCTGGACGAACAGACAAAACGCATGATCCGCCGCGCGATCCTCAAGGGTCTCGCGATCCCCGGTTATCAGGTGCCTTTCGCAAGTCGTGAAATGCCAATGCCGTACGGTTGGGGCACCGGGGGCGTACAGGTCTCTGCTGCCGTTCTGACGCCGGATGACCGCTTCAAGGTGATCGACCAAGGGGCCGACGACACCACCAACGCCGTGTCGATCCGCACCTTCTTTGAGCGCACCGCAGGTGTTGCAACCACCACCGCCACCCCCGTGGCCACAGTGATCCAGACCCGCCACCGCATCCCCGAAGAGCCTCTGACCGAGGGCCAGGTCCTTGTCTATCAGGTGCCGATCCCGGAACCGCTGCGCTTTCTTGAGCCGCGCGAAAGCGAGACCCGCAAGATGCACAGCCTCGAGGAATACGGGCTGATGCATGTGAAGCTCTACGAGGACATCAGCCGTCACGGCCATATCGCGACCTCCTATGCTTATCCCGTCAAGGTCGAGGCCCGCTATGTGATGGACCCATCACCCATCCCGAAGTTCGACAACCCCAAACTGGGTGACTGCCCGGCGATCCAACTTTTCGGCGCGGGCCGTGAACAGCGCATCTATGCGCTGCCGCCCTACACGCAGGTTGTCAGCCTCGATTTCGAGGATCACCCGTTCGAAGCCTCCAAAGCCGACCATCCCTGCGGTCTCTGCGGGGCTGACGACAGCTATCTCGACGAAGTGATCGTGGATGACACAGGCGGGCGAATGTTTGTCTGTTCCGACACCGATTATTGCGAAGGGCGGCAGGCGGCCGGCCATCGCGGCAAGGATTTGGGTGGAAAGGACGCAGCATGACACCTCTTATCTCGGTTAAGGACATCACCAAAAGCTACGGCGCGCATATCGGATGTGCCGACGTGTCCTTCGATCTCTATCCCGGCGAAGTTATGGGCATCGTGGGGGAATCCGGGTCCGGCAAGTCCACGCTGCTCAACTGCATGGCCGGGCATCTCCGCCCGGATGCAGGATCGGTGGTATTCGACACACGCGGACACGGTCCGCGCGATACCGTTACGATGAGCGAACCCGAACGCCGCATGCTAAGCCGCACCGATTGGGCTTTTGTCCACCAGCACGCCCGCGACGGGCTGCGCATGGGCGTCAGCGCGGGCGGCAATGTCGGTGAACGGCTGATGGCCGTCGGAGCGCGCCACTATGGCGACATTCGCGACAAGGCGGTCGATTGGCTCGAACGGGTCGAGATCGACGCAGGCCGCGTCGACGACCGCCCCACGACCTTTTCCGGTGGGATGCAGCAACGCCTGCAGATCGCGCGCAATCTTGTGACCGGGCCACGGCTGGTTTTCATGGACGAACCCACCGGCGGACTGGACGTGTCGGTGCAGGCGCGCTTGCTTGACCTATTGCGTGGGCTGGTGCGCGACATGGGATTGTCGGCGATCATCGTCACCCATGACCTTGCCGTGGTGCGGCTTCTGGCCAACCGCTTGATGGTGATGAAGGACGGTCAAGTGGTGGAAAACGGCCTGACCGATCAGGTGCTAGACGACCCGCAGCACGCCTATACGCAACTTCTTGTCAGCTCTGTTTTGCAGGTGTGAAACCATGATCGACCTTTCCAACGTGTCCAAAACCTTCACCCTGCACAATCAGGGCAGCGCAGTGATCGAAGTACTGAACGATGTCAGCCTGACAGTGTCCCCCGGCGAATGTGTCGCCCTGACAGGCGCGTCAGGTGCAGGCAAATCCACGCTGATGCGCATGATCTACGGCAATTATCGTGCGCAATCCGGGAAGATCAGGGTCGGCGGTGTGGATCTCGTGCAATCCGAACCCCGCGAGATCATCCAAATCCGACGCGAGGTGCTGGGCTATGTCAGCCAGTTCCTGCGCGTCGTACCGCGTGTTCCAACGCTCGACGTGGTGGCAGAACCCCTGCGCGCGGTCGGCATGGGCAGCGATGAAGCCCGGACACGCGCCAAAGACCTGCTGGCACAACTCAACATCCCAGAACGGCTTTGGTCGCTGTCGCCGACCACGTTTTCGGGTGGCGAACAGCAGCGCGTGAACATCGCGCGTGGCTTTGCGCATCCCTACCCGGCGATGCTGCTTGACGAACCAACCGCCAGTCTTGATGCCGCCAATCGCGAAGTGGTCCTGTCTCTGATCGAAACGGCCAAAGCACGCGGCGCCGCAATCATCGGCATCTTCCACGACGAAGCTGCCCGCACTCGCGTCTGCGACAGCGAAATCGACGTGAGCCGCTTTACCCCGGCGCGCGCGGCATGAGCGTCGGACGCCTCATTGCGGTCGTAGGGCCCTCTGGCGTCGGCAAGGACAGCGTGATGGCGGGCATGATCGACCCAAGTCCCGACATGCGCCTTGTTCGCCGCTCCATCACCCGTGCGCCGGGTTTGGGCGGCGAAGACTACAACGCCGTGACGCCAGAGGATTTTGAAGCGGCTGTTCAAGACGGTGCGTTCTGCCTTCACTGGGCGGCGCATGGCCTGTCTTATGGAATCCCAGCGGACGTCCTTACCGATGTAAAGGGCGGCAAGGATTGTCTTGCCAACTTCTCGCGCGGCGCACTTCTTGAGGCGGCAGAGGCTTTCCCGAAAATGATCGTCCTCAACATCACCGCCTCCCCCGTGACACTGGCCCGCCGCCTATCGGGACGAGGCCGCGAAACCGAGGCCGAGATCTCTGCTCGTCTGAAGCAGGCCGTCAAAGCGCTACCTTCCGGCCTTAACATCGTGACGATCACCAATGACAGCGCACTGGAAGACACGGTCACCCGGGCCCTCGCCGCTCTTCAACCAGTCAGGGTGTAACGTTGGATCAGTTCGAACCGCCCATCCTCACGCTCTCCGACCAGTGCCACCGCGTTCATCGCAAAGGGCGCAGGCAAGGTTGGAAGATGCGCGCGGGCGGTTTCGGTCCAATAATCGATCTCGTTGACCGGCAGACGCCCGGTCAGGGTCAGATGGAAGCGGAACTCTTCCATCACATAGGGATAACCCCAGCGTTGCAGCAAGGCATCCTGCCGCTCCGACAGGCGCGCCTTACGGCGCCGCACCAACTCGGCTTCACTGGGCGGCGCGCGGAACGTGTCCAACGCCTCGACACAAGTGGCGGCAACGCGGGCGATGCCCGAGATGTCACCCACCGGAGTCAGCGCCAAAAACCGGCCCAGCACAGTCAGGGCCAGCCCGTCGCACTGGGCAGGCGCACAGGTCGCAGCCATCTGGAGCAACGCCTTTTGCAAGCCGGCGACATCCGTCCCTTCGGCCAGCCGAAAGGGCGGCTTCAACGTTCCGTGAAACCCATATTTGCGCGGTGTCATTGTGACGTCATGAAGACCGGGCACATGGAGGGCCGTAACAGTGCGGGCAGTAACACAATCCCATTCCAACCAGGCCGCTCCAAAATCGGCCAGCGCGCCCTCGGGCGGCAGAAAATAGACCGCAAAGCGAGTGTATGACATGAACTCTCCTTTTCTTTCGACCCGTTTGGCAGAACCGCATGACGGTTCCATGTCAGAGGTGCTGCATCTTGCCAATGCCCGCCTTGTTTTGACCGAAGATGTGGTCACCGGACAGATTGTCATTGTCGACGGACAGATCACCCGAATTGAAGAAGGCGACCACGTTCCACGCGGTGCAGTAGACTGCGAGGGCGATTATGTCATGCCGGGGCTGGTAGAGCTTCACACCGACAACCTTGAACGCCATATCGAACCGCGCCCCAAAGTGGATTGGCCGCACCTTTCAGCGCTGCTTGCGCATGATGCCGAACTGGCCTCGACCGGGATCACCACCGTGTTCGATGCCTTACGGGTCGGTTCGATCCACAGTGCAAAGACTGGTTACGGCGCATATGCCCGCAAGCTGGCGGATGAACTGCTCGACGCGCGCGCGGCGGGGCATTTCAAGATCAGCCACTTTCTGCACTTGCGCGCCGAGATCTGTTCGGAAACCCTGCTTGAAGAGATGGCGGCGTTCGGTCCCAAGGACCGCGTCGGCATTGTCAGCCTGATGGACCACACCCCAGGTCAGCGCCAGTTCCGCGATCTGACCGCGCTCAAGAATTACGTCACCAAGAAGCGCGGTATGAATGACGTCGAGTTCGCAGAACACGTCGCCAATCTCAAACGCTTGCAGGAACAATTCGGCGCGCGGCACGAGACAGGCGCAGTCGCCGAAGCCCGTAGATATGGCGCGGTTCTGGCGAGCCACGACGACACCACCGCCGATCAGGTGGACACATCTGCGGCCAATGGTGTCGGATTTGCTGAATTCCCCACCACGCGCGAGGCCGCGGCGGCGTGTCGTTCGCATGGCATCGCGGTGATGATGGGCGCGCCGAACCTTGTACGAGGCGGGTCGCATTCTGGAAATGTCGCGGCACGTGAACTGGCCGAGGCCGAGATGCTCAACATCATCTCGTCCGACTATGTGCCGTCAGCGCTACTGTTGTCGGCATTCCTCTTGGCTGACATCTGGGACAACATGCCCGCTGCGGTGGCCTGTGTTACCCAAAACCCGGCCAAAGCCGCGGGCCTGTCAGACCGCGGCCGTCTCGAGACGGGGTTGCGCGGAGATGTGATCCGCGTACGCACGGTCGGAAACACGCCACTCCTGCGCGGTGTCTGGAGCCAAGGAGACCGCGTCGCCTGACCTTTCCGCAATGTGCTGTGCTCGAGTTATCTTGCGTCGCGGTGTAACTTGCCGGAATAGTCTGTCCACCAAGACAGAGATTGACTGAAAACCACCAATGGCTGCGCTACGCCCCAAACACGCAAGTCGCGCAAACACCGTTCTGGCTTACAGACTTTCCGGCCACGCCGGATGATCACGCGCGACCACCTGCCTGCCATCGGCCTCGGTTTCAGCCAAATTATCGGCTACGGCATATTGATGTATGCCTATGCAATCCTGCTGCCGCACATGGCCGAGGATCTGGGCCTGAGCCTTTCTGGTGTGTTCGGCATCCTGTCCCTTGGCCTGTTTTTCGGGGGCATGATGTCCCCTGTCGCAGGCAAGCTGGTGGACCGTTATGGCGGACGATGGGTGATGACCATCGGATCGGCAATCGCGGCAGCCGCTGTCCTGTCGCTTGGCCATGTGAACAGCACCACGCAACTGTTCATCGCGATCCTGCTCGCCGAAGGCGCGGGCATGTTCGTACTATACAACGTGGCTTTCGCGTCGGTCGCGCGGCTGGACCTAGCGATCCCACCACAAAAGTCGATCTCGATTATCACGCTTTTTGGCGGTGTTGCGTCGACCATCTTCTGGCCTTTGACCCTCACGCTTTACACCGCTTTGGGGTGGCAGACGACGTGGACCGTGCTTGGAGTGACGCTCCTCGTCACATGTGTTCCGATCCATTTCTTCGCGCTTCGTGGTCTCGAAGTGATGCCGGGCAGCCCCCCTAAAAGTCCGCGTCCCAACTGGCCCGAACTGACCGGCAAAACCCGCAAACAAGGGATGCTGTGGATGGTGATCTCGTTTGTCTGCTCTGGCTATCTGATGGGCGCGGTCATGACACTCTGGGTCACCAATGTTCAGGATTTGGGCCACTCGGCAGCCATGGCCGCTCTTGCCGGCGCGGTGATCGGTCCCTTCAAAACCGTGGGCCGCTTTTTTGAAATGCTGGTAAGCCGCAACATGTACCCGCGTGTGACTTACGCACTAAGCCTTGGCCTGATGTTCGCCGGATTCGCCGTGCTATTGGTCTTTGGCTTCACCTTACCCGGGCTGATGTTGGCGGCGGCACTTTACGGGATGGGCGACGGGATCAAGACCATTGCCCGAGGCACCCTGCCCCTCGCCCTTTTTGGCGCCAAGGGTTACGGTGCGCGGCTAGGATGGATTTCCTTTGTCCAGATGGGCATTAATGCTTCAGCACCTTTTGCCTTTGCCTGGATCACACAAGCGTTTGGCGGCTGGTGGTCCTTTCTGATCATGACGCTGTGCCTGTGCTGTGCCATCGCAACATTCCAGTTGATCCCGGACCCGCGCGCGACAGCAACAGACTCTGCGCTAGGGTAACCCAGACCACTTTTGTCAGAACTGCGAATCCCAGCGCGGATGTTCATCGTCGATGACCAAAGCATGGCTGTGACGACGTTGCCCCTGAAGGTGTGGGTGATCCAGAGGAAGGTTTTCGTGCGTGTGCTCGACGGTGTCCGGTTCCCCTGCTGGCCACACCCGCAACGCCACCAGAATGCCCAGCATGGCCAACGCAGCCAGTACCAGCAATGCCGGAACCGTGCCAAAGGCCGTCATCACCCAACCAGACAGCGGATAACTGATCAGCCAACAGGCATGGCTCAGCGCGAATTGGGCCGCGAACACAGCTGGACGATCTTCGGGATGAGCCGATCGTTTCAACAAACGTCCGGACGGTGTCTGCACCGCAGAATACCCCAGCCCTGTGATCACCCAAACGACCAGGAGCACCTCCCAACGAAAGCCACCAGCTATCGTAATCGCAGCCAGAGAAATCAGCGCCGCCAACAGAAGCCAACCACCGGACACCATCACCCGGCGGTCTGGCACGCGATCCAGAAGTCGCGGCAACACGAATGCCGCTGTCATCGACCCCGCTCCGAAGGCGAACATCGTCCACGCCAACGCGCTTTCGTTCATACCAAGCACACCGCGCACGAGAACCACCGAATTGACCAAAACCATCGCGCCCGCGCTTGCCGCTGCGAGGTTCAGCCCCAACAACCCTCGCAATCGCGGCGTGGCAAGATAAATGCGAATACCTCGTGTCGTACGGCCGTAGACGCCACGCGGCTCGGCTGCCGTTGGACTGGGCAGCACGACCGACACAACCAACAAAGCCGACGCGATGAACCCTACGACAGTGCCAAGGAAAAGCAGATTGTAGCTCATTACGGCCAAGAACACCGCGGCCAGTGTTGGCGACACAATGTTTTCGAGATCATAGGCCAACCGCGACAGCGACAATGCACGGGTATAGCGCGCCTCGTCCGGCAGCACGTCCGGTATGGTCGCCTGGAAGGTCGGCGTGAACGCGGCCGAGGCAGATTGAAGCACGAAGATCAACACGTAGACCTGCCAGACCTCGGACACGAAAGGCAGACACAATGCCGCCCCGGCCCGCATCAAATCCAATGCGACCAACAAGACACGACGGTTCACCCTTTCCGCAAATGCTCCAGCGATTGGCGCAATGGCGACATAGGCCACCATCTTGATGGTGAACACCGTGCCAAGCACCATCGCGGCTCCCTCACCTGCCAAGTCAAAGGCCAATAGTCCAAGCGCGACAGTCGCCAGCCCCGTTCCCAGCAGCGCCACAACCTGTGCCAGAAACAGATGCCTGTAGGTGCGATCCGCAAGGATGTCGAACATGGTGACCTCAAGAGTGGCGAAACTTGGTTGATCCCTCAAACGAGAGCAACATTTATGACTTAAGTCTCGCGATGCATCGGCACTTAATCAATGCTGCAGGTGACCCTTGTACCACAAACGCCGACCACACCCAGTGTGCGCTGTCTTCCAGCGCAGTCAACCAAAGACCCACAGCAAGTCTTGCACCCGCTTATGTTTCCGGCCTCTTTTCAGCGCCACAAAAAATGGTTTCGAACGACCTTCGCGTTCAACAACTCTTACGCTAGCTATTGCACTGCCCGCTTAGCTGGACTTTCTCCAAACCATCGCACCTTAAACTGCTGCAGCCAGCGAAAGACATGGGCTTGACCACGCGCACGGTGGTCGCTAGGAGAGACACCGGGCTGCTGACGCCCGCCTCCCGCTGGCTCCGGCCATGGTGAAGTTCGGCGAATACTGTCATTGTTTTCCTCCACGCATATCGCGCGGGTGGCAACGCGGGCCCCATCCTTAAAGTTGCGCGATCCTTGCTAGAGGACTTCAGGGCATGTCTAACATCCCAAAAAACCAACGTTTCAACCCGCCGCTTGGGCTGACCAATGCCATGATGGCGTTACCCATCGTTTCTGTGCTGAACATGAACGTACTTCCCACCGTCGCGGGAGGCACACCATGACTTCACAGCTACCAAGCCTGCCCGAGGCAAAATCTCAGGCCAAGACACACCGCCGGGAACACGCCGATCAGGGAACCGAAATCAGTCATTCGCAGTCGCTCGAATGGGTTGCGCGTCAGCACGGGTTTCGGGACTGGAATGCCTTTCATGCCGCCATTGGCGACAGGCCGCCCGCAGCTTGGACGCCAGACGGGCGCGTAACAGGCACGTATCTGTCGCAGGCGTTCAAAGCGACTGTGGTCTCGTCGGCACCGGTCTCGCCGGGGTGGTTTCGGTTAACCCTGGACTTTGACGAACCGGTTGACGTGGTGCACTTTGACAGCTTCTCCAACTTCCGAAAACGCGTGCAATGCGTTGTTGGGCCATCTGGCACTACAAAGGAAAAGACGTCGGACGGGCAACCACATGTGGTGCTGGATTGCTAGGGCGTGCTGCCTAACCAAGTTCCAACGTTGCAACAGCGTGAAGCATGTCGCCGGGATCAGAGCGCTGGCCTCGGTACATGCGCGCTGTCGCAAAGGTTTCGGCAAAGCCGTTCTGCCTCAGCAGCGCTCCGAACGCTGCACTGGTGTCTGGCACATCGACGAACACCGACGCGCACCCCACAGCCGCCGCAGCCTGCTGCATAAGGTAGAAAGCTGCGGCGGCGTCCGGCGCGACAACGGGGCCGATCTTGCACCCCTCTCGGCACAGACGCGCGGTGGCAAACCCAGATATCCCTGCGCCGTCATGCAACACCACAGACACGCGCGAAGGCACAGGGCGCAACCACTCTTCCAGAAACCTTGGTCGCGTCACTCCGTTGGCAGCCGCGTCAAGCTGCGTCAGTGCAGCGAAGTCCTCGGGGCTGGCAAACGGCAAGAGCTGCGCGGGGCCCACGACTGTTCCGGTCAATCGACGGGTTCGGTCGGCAAGTTCAAAACCGGACTTGGCATAATTGGCTTCTTGCGCGGGCACACCATCAAGGCCGACTGTCCGCTCACCAGCGTGCGCAATCGCGTGTCGCCACAAGCCATACCCGATGCCTTTGTTTCGGAACGCCGGCAGGCACAGGTAGAGACCGAGAAACGCAAAGCTGTCGGAATGGTTTACGACTGAAATCGCAGCCACCTGCGCTCCGTTGACTTCGGCAACAAAGAAACCTTGAGGATCAGCAGCGTAAAAGGCCATGGCATCATCAAGACCAGGATTCCAGCCTTCGTCCGCGGCCCAATCGAGCATGAGCACAACGTCGGCTTGGGTGGCCGTGCGGTAGAGGGCCTCGGTCATTTTTGCAGTGCTTCGCGCAGCGAAGTTGCGGGTTGCGCGACATTGCGCAGATCGAGTGACGCCACAAGATCAAGCAGGTGACTTTTCATCAATTGCTCCGCGGCATCCCCATCACGCTGGTCGAAGGCGTCAAGCAGGGCGTGATGTGCTTGCGTTTCACACAATGCGGCACGGCGACGCCAGTATAGCGCAATGATCAGTGATGACCGCGAGATCAGCTCGGACACAAACGCCTCGATTGTGGTTTGATCTGCGATGCGGGCGATCTCGACATGGAACTGACCCGAAAGAAACAAGGCACGCCCGTCCTCTCGTGCATCAAGCGCCGCATGCTCGTCCTCTATATTGGCACGCAAGGACGCAAGATCGGCATCGGTCATCCGTTCGGCGGCGGACCGAGCGGTGCGTGGCTCAAGAAGGGACCGCGCCTCAAAGACTTCCCGCGCCTCGCGGACACTGGGTTGCGCGACAAACGCACCACGGTTGCGCTTCAGCTCGACCAGACGCCGATGCGACAGTGCATGCAACGCGGCACGCACTGTTGTGCGGCTGATGCCGTAAGCGTCGCCCAGTTCATCTTCGCCAAGTTTTGTCGCTGGCGGAAGACGGTGTTCATGGATCGCGCGCTCCAAGTCGGCAGCGACGCTCTCGCTCGTCCACTGTTTGAAATCCACCGTACCCATAAAATCCAACGAATAATTCTTGCCCGGTCCGCCTGTTATTTCGATTCGCGCCTTCCGGGACAAGGGCGAACGTAAAAACATCATGTTTCGACTTCATTGTATACAATATTGAGCACAAATTCGTGGACATTGTCGCCCAAAGCGCTCAAACTTTAGGCGACTTTTGATTTGCGCTGCGGCTGGACTGGAAAATCTTGGCTCCGTTTGTGCGAACAGCCGAAATGGGACCACCACATAAACGAGGGCTTCATGCGCAGCGGATACGATCTTGAATTGGTGCATCTGACCAAACGATACGGCAGCACCGTCGCCGTCCGCGACATCAATCATGTCTTTGCCCCCGGCAGCTATGTCTGTCTGCTTGGCCCATCCGGGTGCGGGAAATCATCCACTCTGCGAATGATCGCAGGTCATGAAGACGTGAGCGAAGGCTCTATTCTTCTAGATGGTCAGGACGTGTCCACCCTGCCCCCGGCAAAACGCGGCACGGCGATGATGTTCCAAAACTACGCTTTGTTTCCGCATTTATCCGTCCGCGACAACGTCGCATTCTCATTGCGGATGAAAGGTGAAGACAAACCGACACGGGACAAGCGCGCAAACGAATTGCTGGAACTCGTGGACATGACCCATCTCGCAGATCGGTTGCCAGCACAGCTTTCAGGCGGCCAACAACAGCGCGTGGCGCTGGCGCGGGCTTTAGTTACGGAACCGAAGGTTTTGCTACTGGACGAACCACTTTCAGCGCTTGACCCATTCCTGCGAATTCGGATGCGCACCGAGTTGAAAAAGCTCCAACGCGAGTTGGGCATTACCTTCATCCACGTCACCCACGGCCAAGACGAAGCGCTCGCGTTGGCCGATGAAATTGTGGTGATGAACGATGCAGTGATCGAACAGGCCGGTCCCGCCAGAGAGGTATGGGCCGCCCCCCGAACCGAATTCGTAGCCCGCTTTATTGGCGGCCATAACGTGATCGACCTACCAGAAGGCAAGGCGACGATCAGATCGGATGTCATCCGGTTCTCAGATGATGGGCTGGCCGCGATCATCACTGCGGTCGAATACCAAGGCGCGTCCGTTGCGATCACCACCAGAACCGATAGCGGGGACGACGTGCTGGCTCTGCTGCCGGAAGATGCCTTCTTCAGGTCTCCGAAATCGCCCGGCGATGCCGTGAGACTGAGTTGGGACGACAGCCGTTTGCATCGGCTCGAGACCTGAAACGCAAACCAATCTTCAACTTCCACAACAAATCAAAAGCAAACAACAGAGAGGACCAAGACAATGGCAAAACCCAAGGTAGGATATTCCCGCCGCTCGATGCTCAAGGCCGGTGGTGCGGCGATTGCAGCAAGTGCATTTCCCGCCCCCATGCTCTGGGCACAGGACACCAAAAATATCGTCCTACGCCAGTTCGGCACCGGGGTGTCGAACCTCAACGATGTGGCCAACAAGGTAAAAGAAGACCTTGGCTTTACACTGGAA
Source organism: uncultured Marivita sp. (assembly GCA_947503115.1). Classification (GTDB taxonomy): domain Bacteria; phylum Pseudomonadota; class Alphaproteobacteria; order Rhodobacterales; family Rhodobacteraceae; genus Marivita. The sequence continues at coordinate 8,415 of CANNCS010000045.1, read as the reverse complement.
ATGACAGCCCTCGATTCCGACAGCGTGACACAGCGTGCCGCGACCCAGCCCGATAGCTTTGACATTGCTGACATCGAATACTGGATCTGCAAAAAGGTTTGGCCGACCGGTAACCTTCAGGCAATGGACACCTCCAAGATCGCCAATTACGACAAAATCGTTGGAATCTTCCGGTCGGGTAAACTGACCCCGGAAAGCGTGATCGCCCAAGGCACTGCGCCACATTCGGTCGGCTTTGTCGATGGACCCGGAGGCACCAGTTTCGCTGACAACGAGACCGGCTGGATGACCCTCATCCCGACGATCTACAATGCCGATACGCTGGGCATCCGCCCCGACCTGATCGGCCGTCCAATCGAAAGCTGGACCGAGCTGTTGAACCCCGAATTCAAGGGCAAGGCGTCGATCCTCGACATCTCTTCAATCGGCATCATGGACATGGCAATGGTCTGCGAAGCCATGGGCGAAGTACAGTACGGTGACAAGGGCAACATGACCCGTGAAGAGATCGACAAAACCATCGGCATCTTCACCGAAGCCAAGCGCAACGGCCAGTTCCGCGCCTTCTGGAAGTCTTTTGACGAAAGCGTCAACTTGATGGCCTCGGGTGAAGTGGTGATCCAGTCCATGTGGTCGCCCGCGATCACTGCTGTGAAGTCGCGCGGTATCCCGTGTGTCTACCAACCGTTGAAAGAAGGCTACCGTTCGTGGGGCGGCGGCATCGGCCTGTCCTCGTCACTGTCCGGCATGGAACTTGATGCAGCATACGAATACATCAACTGGTACCTGTCCGGCTGGGTCGGCGGCTACCTGATGCGTCAGGGCTATTACTCGGCGGTTCCGGAAACATCCAAGGAATTCATGTCCGAGAACGAATGGGGATATTGGTTCGAGGGCAAGGAAGCCACCGACACCATCACATCGCCCGGTGGCGACGCGCTGGCTCAGGCGGGCGACGTGCGCGACGGAGGATCGTTCTATGACCGCATGGGCGCTGTCGCCTGCTGGAACGCGGTTATGGACGAAAACCAGTACATGGTCCGCAAATGGAACGAATTCATCGCAGCCTGATGTGATGAGGTGTTTCGCCTCGCCTGCGGCGAGGCGACTGTCTGGGGGGCTGTCTGCCCCCCAGACCCCCCTGAGAGTTTATTGGGCAAGATGAAGCATGAACCGATGTGATCAGAACGGAACCGGGATGAAAACATGCATCTGAAAAGCAGGCACGTTTGGGGATGGCTGCAAGCGGCGCCACTGGCCGTAGTGTTGCTGGCGTTTCTTATTGCACCAATCATCATGATCGTGATCGTAAGCTTCTGGGGCGCAACCGAGTTTTCGATCTATCCTGCATTTCAATTCGACAATTACGAGTTTCTCTTTGGCTCGCAGGTCACCTACCGAGTGTTCGGTGCGACCCTGAAATATGCATTTATCACCTGGGCTTTGACCCTGCTCATCGGGTTTACCGTCGCCTATTTTCTAGCGTTCCATGTGCGCAGCCTGACGATGCAGATCGCGCTGTTTCTGGTGTGCACAATCCCGTTCTGGACGTCGAACATCATCCGCATGATTTCGTGGATCCCGTTTCTCGGGCGCAACGGCATCGCGAACCAGACGCTGATTTCGTGGGGTGTGATCGACGAACCGCTAGAGTGGCTGCTTTATTCGGATTTCTCCGTCATTCTTGCCTTCGTCCATTTGTACACGCTTTTCATGGTTGTTCCGATTTTCAACACCATGATGCGCATCGATAAATCTCTGCTCGAAGCCGCGCGCGACAACGGCGCATCCGGTCTCCAGACGCTGGTCCACGTGATCCTTCCACTGACGAAACCGGGCATCATGATCGGGACGATTTTTGTCGTCACACTGGTTATGGGCGACTTCATTACGGTCCGTTTCATGTCCGGTTCCCAGCGGGCCAATGTGGGACGGTTGATTTCCAACGACATCGCCCTGCTTCAATACCCATCCGCGGCGGCGACCGCCGTTGTGTTGCTGTGCACCGTGCTGATCGTGATCGCGATCCTTCTGCGGTTCGTGAACATCAGAAAGGAGTTGTGAGATGGAACGCCGCTCGCGCAGTTTTTACGGTCTCGCCGTCTTTTTCGCGCTTTTTGTGCTGTTCCTCTACGGTCCCATCCTGACCATTGGCATTCTGAGCTTTCAAGGCCCACAGGGTGGTTTGACCTTCCCGATGAACGGCGTGTCACTGCATTGGTTCCATGATCTTTTTCAGGAACAGGCCGTTGGTGACATCTGGGGCGCGTTCCGGCGCAGCTTTGGGCTTGGGTTGATCGTCATGGTGACAACCGTTGTGGTCTCGGTCATGGCCGGACTTGCCTTCCGCAAGCGCTTCTACGGGTCCGGCCTGCTGTTCTACGCTGCGATAACGTCGCTTGTGATCCCCTCGATCCTGATCTCGCTGGGCGTTGGCCTGATCTTCAACCAGCTCGGATTTAAAATCCACTGGGCCACAAGCGGGTTCGGCTCACAGCTGACATGGACGCTGCCCTTTGGCTTGCTGATCATGTTCGCCGTCTTCAACCGTTTCGACAAAAGCTACGAAGAAGCGGCGCGCGATCAGGGCGCGACGGCGTGGCAGACGCTCAGACATGTTGTCCTGCCGATCATCGCGCCCTCGTTGATCGGCGTCGCACTGTTCGGTTTCACGCTCAGCTATGACGAATTCGCCCGAACGCTTCTCACCGCAGGTAGCTACAACACATTGCCGCTCGAGATTTTCGGCATGACCACCAACGTCACGACACCGGTGATCTATGCGCTTGGTACGCTGACCACGGTGTTTTCCTTTGTCATCATTGCCGTGTTTTTGCTGGTGGCGTGGATGATCGGCAAACGTCGCGCCCGGATGGGGTCGGACGCGGGAAAGGGCGTATGAAACTCGCATATATCAATCCAAACGCCACAGCACATATGACAGACGGCATCGTCGCCTCTGCCTGCGATGCTTTGCCAGAGATTGAAATCTTCGGATTGACCAACACGGATGGTCCTGCCGCGATCCAGGGCAAAGCCGACGGCGACGCCGCCGTCCCCGGGCTGCTGCGCTTGTTACCCGAGGCGCAACGCCGAGGGGCAGACGCTATTGTGATCGCCTGTTTCGATGATACCGGATTGGACGAAGCCCGCGCCAAAGCCGGGTGTCCGGTACTGGGTATCGGCCAATCCAGCTATGTGATGGCCCAGTTGCTGGGGCTTAAGTTTTCGGTGATCACCTCTTTGGCGGTTTCCATCCCCGTGATCGAAGAGAATGTTCAGCGGCACGGCTTTGCGCCGTTCTGCACATCGATCCGCGCATGTGGTCTTCCGGTCCTGACCATAGACGAAGCGGCGCCCGACACCATTGAGAGGATCGCCGCTGATATCGAAACCGTACGCCTCGAAGAGGACGCAGGCTGCGCCATACTGGGCTGCGCGGGCATGGCACCGATGAAGCCAGAATTGTCCGCCCGAACGCGGCTGCACCTCATTGATGGCGTTGCCGCATCTGGTCATCTGGCGAAGGCCGTGGTCAGCGGCCTTGGGGCTGCGCGCTAAACCAGACGAACCGTCGCTTCTCCCCGGGACGATGGTGTGACCAACGCCGGTCCAAAGCCTTAAGAGAGCTCGCGTTTGGCCGCCATTTGGCTGCTACGGTGTCTCGGCTATGTTTCTTGGTAAGCAAACCAGATCCCGGAGGCACCAAACATGCGGCACATCCTGAACAGCTTACTGTTGATGATGGCAATCTTTGAGATGAGCGCGACTGCAGAAGCTGATCCGTCCGCGCTAAATGTCACCGTGACCTATCGAGAACGCATTGCGCTTCCGCCGGACGCGCAACTCGATGTTCAACTGCTTGATACATCCCGCCCCGGGGCGGGCGCACAAAGGATAGCAACGCAGCGCTTTGCCATGACAACAGTGCCAGAGACCGTCACTTTGACCTATGATCCGCAGGTAATAGGTGATCCGTCAACCTATGCCATTGTGGCCTCGATCTGGTCGGGAGACATCCGGTTATTCCGAACAACAGACAGGCATGACGCGTTTGGTGACACCCCAATTAAAATCACCCTGTCTCGAGTCATGATGGAAGATATGGACACGTCCCTGCCCCGGCCGATCTCGGGGATTGCCTGGGCTGTGACCGAAATCAACGGAACCGCGTGGGCCAATAATGATCCGGCGACATTGATGATCGACAGCGATGGTGGGGTCTCGGCTTTTGGTGGATGCAACCGTTTCAACGGTGCGCTCTTGCCGTCAGACACAGGGATCGCATTTCCGCAGCATTTTGCGGCAACGAAGATGGCTTGCCCAAATGACATCGACGCATCTGAACGCGCCTTCATCACAGCTTTGGGGCGCGTGTCAGACTATGTGCGGTATGGTTCAGGCCTTGTCATGACAGATGCCGACGGAAATGCTGTCTTGCACTTTGTAGAACGGCCAGACTGACAAACCCAACAATTGCTTCAGCGCGGATCATTTGAACACCCGACCTGAAACCCGTTGTCGCAATGGGCCTTAAGCCGCTCGGTATCGTCCGCCTCCCAGCCAGCTGGGTCGGTGACCTGAACCCAAGGCCCGATATAGTCTTGCGCATAGTAGGCATGTCCGTGTCCAGGCGGAGATCCAAAGGAAAGCGCCATGTCCAGCGCAAGCTGGAACTGTGTGACCACGGGCATAAAGATGAAATGCTCAGACATGTCTGCGGCTGGCGGATCACGCATCCACGGCGGTGCGCGCCACAACGACGAGGGATCGTAGAACACGACCGGATCGCTTGAGTATTGCAGAAAGGCGATGCGCATGGTGCCCCAATCCGCCGCCGCATCCGACGCGTCTGAGGTGTGAGACGCGTAACGCACAAGCGACCCGTCACCGATCTCGGGCAGAACCCATGGAGAGGCAGGGTTGCGCTGGTTTTGAATGTAGTTCCAGAACCCCGATGGAAATGGCGGTCCCGCCCAGAACGCGCCGTCGATCGGATCATCCAGCAGTCGGAACAGGTTGGTCGCAAACATGGATGACCAAGCGCCAAGGCTCAGACCATGCACGTAGAACCGGGGCCGGGCATCCACGGGAAGCGTTTGCCAATAACCGTGCACGACCTCCTGCAAGGCTGTTGCCTGCTCAAGACCCGTGCTGGTTTCGAGGATCAGCGCCAGCGGTGACTGAAGATAGGAATATTGCGCGCTTACCGTCGCAATGTCGCCGCCGTGCATGTACTCGACAGGATCATGTGAGCCGGGATCCATCCAGCCGGTTCCTGTCGGGCTGGCAACTATCAACACTTCCCGTTCAAACGCACCCAATCGCTTGAGTTCGGCCAGCGCCAGTTCCGCCCGTTCTTGCGCTGTGTCACCATTGGCCCGACCAACGTAAACCCGGATAGGATCAAGCGCGGGTCGTCCGGTGAATGCGGAAATCGCCTCGGCATCAGGACCAGACGTGATGAAATCCCGGCCCGGTTTGCCGATGGCCGCCCAGTCGATTAGTGACTCTGAACTGCCGACTTTGGACGTATCCGTTGGTGCGGGTGGCGCTTTGTCGAACAACGCCTGCGCCGCCTCGTAACTTTCATCAAGCGACGCAACCACAACATCCAGCAACCCGTCACGCGTCGCGACAAACAAGAGCAAAACAACAGCGATCACACCCAATACATTGGCCCGCCTCGGAGGCATGATGCGATAGAACCACGCCCGGATCAGCCGGAACAACGACGCCACCGCCCGCCCCAGAAGAAAGGCAATCACGAAGGTGGCAATGGCAAACAGCACGATCTGCGTCAGATACAGCCCGTCCGCAATCTCCATCCCCATCTTCTCGCGCAGGTCGTTTTGCCAAGTGAGGCTCGCCCCCAGAAACCAAAGGAAGATGACCGCAATCGCAGCAACGACACCCCATGTCAGTCCCTTGGCCGGACGCCCCGATAGACGCGGCATTTCTGCCGCCCGCCATAGCAACCCGAAAATCTGCCCAAGCAGGTATCCAAGGGCCGTTACAAGCCCGCCCAGAATACCTTGCACCTCGGGCCCGCGCGGGATCAGCGACGGCGTGAGCGACGCCGCGAAAAACAGCAAGCCAAGCAGAAGACACGGCACCGAAATCGGGCCAATGACCCACGACAATCGACTTTTCTGCACAGACACCCCCACTTTCCCCTCACCACCACACACTTTGCCGCGCAAATGAACAAGGTTGCAGCCAGAAGAACATCAAACCACGCGCCAGTCACCCTAAACGTAGTGTCAAATCAGGACGTTGCGAACACGAATAGCGACAAGCAGCCGTGCGCTGCCATCTGCGCGCGCGCATCGCAAAGCAACCCAAACTGACATCGCGTTTTTCGTTCGGGGCGCTGCACAGCTGGTGTATAAGCCGGGGATGCAACAGGTTCTCTCAAACACGACCTGCAAGATTGGCACAATCCTAAGCCTTGGCTAGGCGGTTCCGGTCATGCCTGTTCCGGCGCAAGAACAAACTGATCCGGCGCAAACGGCGATGCAAACCCTGGAATTTCCTTATGTCACGTTGCGCAACAGAACCGGGTCAACCGCGCCCGACGACATCACACCGGTACTGGATCGGCTGGCGTTCCCCCATTGGGTGGTCCGGTTAAAATATTAGTGCATCGTGGGCATCTGGCCCATCGGGACTATGCTTTGCGGCGCGGGTGGTCGGTAGCCCAGAGCGCTGTGCGGCCGGACGGTGTTGTAAGTGAAAGCGCCCTTGCTCGATCGGGATTTGGGCCTCGCGCAGGGTATTAAAAGCTCTCCATTGAAAAGTTCATCCCGGAACTGTGCGCTGAGGCTTTCGCAATATCTATCATCCAAAGGGCTTTCTGGTTCGATGTCGGCTGTTTTGGCGCCAAAAGCGGTCATCCATAACCGAAGCGCGAAGTTCGCTGACTTCGACAAGGTGGCGTTGACTCTAGTTGATAACGAATTGCGCACTATCCATGGTAGATTGCTCTGCCCCCTTGCTACTGTTTGACCGGAAAAGGTGCTAAAGCGCGATCTCGTACCGCGGATTGATGGCAAAACCCTGCTCCTTTTGGTGTAAATTTCGGTGCCATCTTGGCCCTGCAGTTCAATCCTTAGCGATGGACTGAGCGTTGCAAGAGCCCAAAGCAATTGCGCGCTTGTGAATTTGACTTGAGGAATACCAATGTGAACACGGTTCCAACGTCTTGGCTCATCTCAATTCTCGCGGTGTTCATCGCAGCGGCCGTTGTGAGCAGACCACGTCTTCCAATTGCGGCACGCGTGTTATTCGGTCTTGGGCTTAGCTTCAATGCGGTAGTCACCGTCTTTGTCGGGTTGAGGTTGGAATATGGGGTCGACGGTCTCAGCCAGGTCCAACCTCATGTCGCAATCTTGATTGCCCCATCGCTTTGGCTTGGATTTCAATCACTTGCATCTACATCGGGGTTCCCAACACGACAGTGTCTTCAACGTGTGGCAATTGGCATCGGCGCTGCAGAGCTTGCCTTATTTGCACCATTGGCCTGGTCGGTCGATGTGGTCGTGATCGCGACAAATACAGTCTTTGCTGTTTTGCTGTCGATGATGCTACGCCAGCCGTCGGATGCTTTTGTTCAGGTCGCCCCAAGCAAGTCGCGCTTGACCAGACTTGCATTGTTCTTTGCACTCCTTTTTGTCGTTTTAGTCATCGCCGCCGATACCGCGATCTTTGTTGCGGTGCTCTCTGCGGGCAATGCGGGAGTGATAGACCTCTTAACGGGCGTCTCTGGCGTGGGTGTTGCGGTGGTATTGCTCTGCGCACTTATCGGCGTGCCGTTGGTTCTTGGGGCCCAGTCCGCTGACGGTTCCCACGAGATTACCGCGCAGGAACCTCTCAAAGAGAATCAGGACCTGTTGAGCAAGCTTGATCAGCTGATGATGGAGCATCAAGTATTCACAGACCCGGACCTTACGCTCGCGCGGTTGGGTCGGCGGCTGCACTGCCCTGCACGAAGTGTGTCCAAGGCGGTCAATCGCGTCCATGGCGAAAACATTTCGCGTTATATCAACGGATATCGCGTGCGCCATGCAGCCATGTTGCTGAAGACCACGGATCTGCCGGTGACGGACATTATGTTGGAGGCCGGCTTCCAAAGTAAGTCCAGCTTCAACACAGAGTTTCGTCGGCTGACTGGCCAAACGCCGTCCATCTATAAACGCCAAGAGAAAGGTGAAGAAAACGTTCGCAATCGCGATCTCACACGTTCGGATACGTAATTTCGGGCGCGGAACCAGCGCCATTCGCCTTTCTTGAGTGCAGAGCCCCGATGCGTGGGACAGCAACCAAGAAGGCAACAACATGAACATTATACCAAGGGCTGCGATCATTGACCCACTTTCGCCCAATCTCTGGTTCCGATTGACGTGATGACGTCCG